>JABDLW010000302.1 GCA_013001805.1 Saprospiraceae bacterium
CATAATCTCCGGGTGTACTCAGATATTCTTTAAATTTTTCACGAAATGCTCTTAGTAAATGGAGTTTCATTTTTTTCTACTGCCTGATCAGCCATTGGTATTCTTTTGCCCAAGATACAGACTTTTATAGCAGTAGAAGCTGATGTGCACGATGGGCTGGTAAACCGATGTGACGCTGTGTGAGCGTTATTTTGTACAACTTATGCTGCTTCTTTATTTAAGCATGCCTGCGAATTCTAATGGCGCCCGTACGAATTCTAGAAAGCAGAAAGGTGTGTCTTGCTTTCGTCCAATCTTTGTTGTGTTGATATAAATAAATCACGACCTAAAATAAATTCCTTATGAAAGTCAACTATGTTCTATTTTCTGCCATGCTGCTGATCTCCGTGGTTAATTCACATGCACAAGAGGATGGCCCTCGCGAAAATACTCAATCACCCTATTTTCTCATTGAAGGTGAACACTCATCCATTGAGCATTTACCTCTGCTCTCGACCAGGGTGGATGTTTCTTTAGTTGGTCCGGTAGCCGATGTACGGGTTGAACAAGTTTATAAGAACAATGGAAAGATACCGATAGAGGCCATTTATATTTTTCCGGCTTCCACACGGGCTGCGGTGTACGATATGCAAATGATTGTGGGAGAACGCACAATCCGCGCAGAGATACAGGATAAAAATAAGGCGAGGGAAAAATACCGGAAGGCCAGAGAAGAGGGCAAAAGAGCAAGTCTGCTCGAACAGGAACGTGCCAATGTATTTAGCATGCAGGTTGCTAATGTGATGCCGGGAGATGTAGTGCAAGTTGTAATAAGATACAATGAATATATTATTCCGGAAAACCAAACGTACTCCTTTCTTTATCCTACCACTGTGGGACCCCGGTATGTGAGTAGTGCTGCTGAGGAAAACAACACCGCTTTTACGGCAAATCTATATATGCAGGAAGGAGATATGCCCTCATCTTTATTTGACATCATCGTAAATGTAAATATGGCAATACCCATTAGTCATGCTGCAAGTACATCGCACAGCATCAATTTGGCATTTAAAGATAAAAACCAGGCAGTTGCTCGCCTGGCGACCGAAGAACGGCATGCAGGCAATAGAGACTTCATATTTGATTACAAAGTTTCCGGTGGGGAAATAGAAAGTGGAACATGGTTGTACGAGCATAACGATGAGAAATTTTTCCTGACAACAATTGAACCACCAGCTTCTATTGGGCAAAACCAGGTTTTACCCAGGGAATATATTTTTGTAATTGATGTATCTGGTTCGATGCACGGATTTCCACTGGCGACGAGTAAGACTCTGATCCGAAACCTGGTATCTCGTCTTCGGCCGGATGACTATTTCAATATGCTTCTCTTTGCAGGTGATAATAAATTACTTTCCGATTCTTCCTTGCCGGCAACCAAAGAAAATGTGGCATTGGCATTCCGTCTACTTGATGAAATAGATGGGGGAGGAGGAACCGAACTTCTTCCGGCGCTGAAACGTCTCCATCACTTGCCCAAGGAATGTGCTGAGTTATCAAGATCTATCGTGATTGTTACCGATGGTTATATTTCTGTAGAACCAGAGGTATTCGATCTCATTGATAAAAGCCTCCGGGACGCGAATGTATTTGCTTTTGGAATCGGAAGTGGAGTAAATCGCCTGTTGATTGAAGGTATGGCTCATGTGGGGCGTGGGGAAGCATTTATTGTGACAAAGCCGGAATTGGCAAAAGAGGCCTGTGATCGTTTTATCAAATACATCGAACGTCCGGTGCTCTCCAATATCAAGGTCAGTTTTGAAGGTTTTGACGCATACGATATGGTTCCTGCCAACTTGCCTGATTTAATGGCTGAAAGACCCATTTATATCTTTGGCAAATATCGCGGGTTGGCAAAAGGACAAATTGTGTTGTCCGGGGACAGAGCTCAAGGCAGATATGTCTATCACCAGGTTTTAAATGAAGCTGTTGTCGACAGTGCAAATATGGCTATTCGCTATCTCTGGGCAAGAGAAAAAATTCGCTGGAATCAGGATTTTAATCAGCTATCTTCTGACCCCAATCGCGTAGCAAAAATTAGTGCGCTTGGACTTAAATATAATTTGCTTACCGACTACACATCTTTTGTAGCAGTTGAGGAAACCGAGATCATCAATCCTGACGGCATGGTGGCTAGTGTAAAACAGGTATTACCCTTGCCCCAAGGGGTGTCTAATTACGCAATCGGTTTCGATATGAGTGCTGAGGGGGTTTCTCATCTGAATCTTATCCCAGATAGCATTTTTGTAGTTCCCGTTGTGCTAAGTGAAATCGAATCTGACAAGAAATTAATTATCGAAGAGGTATTCAGCTATGATATGCACGTGTGGGGCCATGATGTGCTGGCTGAATTTGAGGGCAAGATTATGGAGATCACCCTGGCAGAAAAAATAAGCGATATTATAGTGACCGTCGATGCGGTACCGGTAACTGAAATGCGGCGAAGGTACACTATGTTGCTTCTCCTGAGGCTAAAATGGGAACTCGTTGCCGGAGAAAAATTGCGGATACATTTTCAATCCGGGTTACACATCGCTGATGATCCTTGCGGATGCTAATCCGGCAGTTCCAATTGATGGTCTAAATCGATAAAAAAACCAAAAAAATAAAAATTAATGCGATCAGCACTCTTAGTAGGTTTTGCCTGGATTGTCCTGATTACCATTTTATTTTGTAGAGTGGTGTACCTTGAATCGAAAGATCAGAAATCTTTATTTGTTTCACCCACACAAAGAGAATCCATTACTTTCCTTCTCGGTCATGATAAGCCGGGTCAGAATTTCTTTCAACTGGCCGAACAGCATTTTCTTTTTGATAGTGTAGAGCATTCGGATCAGGTAATAAAATCTTGTCCTTCCTTGCTGTCTTTAGTGGAATACTTGAGAGACAAAAGTGGTAATGCACCCTGGGGTGTGATTAATGTGGTAGTTCATGGGAATATGTGGGGTGGCCTTTCGGTACCTTTATGGCCCGAGGGTTCAAGGGCATTCCCTAAAGAACTTTTTTCAGCAGCGTGTCAAGGAGCATTTCCTCTACTTGATTCGTCGGTGATTGACAGCCAGACAAAAGTGAATTTCTGGGCATGTGGAATCGGTAAAAATCCACTTATTAATCTTGCGCTCGAATATGTTTTTACAAATCAGTCAGGAGATTTAGCCGATCTTTACGTGTCTCCCCATTTCGTAATTTTTAAAAAATTGGGTCATCAAGTTGCACCAGTCAGGATTAAGGCATCGTATTGGCCTTTTTTTTATAGACGTGGTTACCGGCCCAGTGAGAACGAAATTGCTGCAGAATTAAAGATACAATATCCGGATATGGATATGGATTGGGAATCCAGTTTGAAAACATCGTTAGAGGATACTTCCATCACGGACTTTTACGATGAATTTCATGTGCCGGTGGTGTGGACGGTAATCTATGCAGATAAGGCATCACGACCCGATATTTCGACTGTAGAATCGAAAATGAGTTGGATAAAAAATCAGCCAGATCTAATGATGAAAATTGCAGACTTGCAAATACCATTAGAAAAGTATAATTGGACCGTGCAAAAAATCATTTACACTGATAACCAGGGGATACAGCAGCCGGCCATTAAGGCGATTGGTATGTGTACAGTGCTGTGTGTGATCTCGCCAGAAGTCTAATATATAGAAAACTCCTCCTCATTAAAAAGTATACACAAAAACGGCAAGGAGTAAATAGATTTCTATCAATTCTTAATTTCCATGCGGATGCATTTCGTAATGCTGTCGCAGCAAATCTTTTCCATAATCGTTGCCATTAGGAGTACGCACTACAACATGAATGTGTTGACGATGAGGTGATTTGACATCCGGATACAAATGTCTGATGCCGACGAGCTTTTGATGATCAAATTCAATTAAAATCACCGGACTATGAATCCGGTAGTAGTACACTGAATTTTCGGTATCGCCACCTATCCAGGCAAAATAGGTGTCATTAATGTGCGCTTTTATTTCATCCATTTTAATTTTTGCGTGACCACTATCCATATAGTCAATGTACATTTTTATTAGTTCGGTGAGTTGGTCCTTTTGCTGGCGCGAAAGATTGCTGGCTTTTATCCCGGCATAATCTAAAACCACGTTGTCTTTAAATGCTTCAGTCAAATTATTATTTGTGCCCTTAGTGCTTTTGAGGATAGCTTGCTGCTTTTGTTCTTGATTTAGCGTGAGCAGCATGTTTAGCCCGGCATTTTGTTCGTCCTGTAAAATAGCCGTTCCGCTATATTTTCCTGTTGTAGCAATGACGGGTTCCGATCCAACAAAAACCGGCGACATAACCACCTGGTCTCCGAGAATAAAATAATTAATAATGAGATGATGACCATCAATTTGCCATCCCCACGGTTCGTTCTTGGAAGGTTCACCCATCACTGTAACGTGATAGAGCCATTCACCATATTCCTCAAAATTGTTACTGTTTAGTTCTCCCAGGGTATGATTTAATTTCATTATGTCTTTACTCAGGTTTAATCCCTTTGCACTTAAAGAATTTTTTAAGAGCCCAAATGCCGCCTCCCGCTGTCTTTTTGACATCTCAGCGAAGTTGATACCCTGCCGGATGTAAAAGTGCTGATTCATCCACTTACGCCATTCGGAATCATCAATATCATATTTCGTCTTTTTCAACTGTTCAGCTGTTAAAAGGCCTAAAAATTTGGTAGCTGCTTTGCGTACAGGTTCTGTACTTACGCCTGTGGATCGAATCTTAAAAAGATCAGGAACGACAGCTCCACCGGTTGTAATGCCTTTGAAGTCTTCCTCCAGACCGCTCTCTTCTGCTTTTTGTGACATTTGCTTGAATCTTTCGAAACGACTTTGTTCCCTGTTTTGAGCAATCATGAGACTATGGGATGACATAGCAATTAAAACGACCAGAATTACATAAGTGATTGAGCTCATTTTATTTTTTTTAAAGCGGGTTTTCTAATGGGTAAGGATCTCGTATCGCGGCTAAAAACACTTGTCATATCAGCAAAAGCCGACCGGTGTCACTTCTAATCCTACATGCATTAAATCCCTGAAAACATGCTTGCAAAATTCGTAGTCTGCTTTCGGGATACAAAGCTTGGATTCGAAAAGTAATTTAGTGATTTTTTCTCAATTTGATTGAGAATTGGACTTTTTACATTTCCCAAATACTTCCAATGGTCATACCACTTCTTGATATATATCATTGCCGGAAAATTTTATTAAGATTAGTTTGACGATACTGGTGGAGCGCGCCTAAAAACCGAACAGGATTCTGACAGGACTGTGAGAAAGTCAAGGTTGTTGAAACCTCATAAAAAATGAATATTTCGCATGGGCAGCAATTGCGGTGCTGTTGTCGTCTTGATAGTAGGCTTGCTTTAACGTTGTGGGGTGTTCATTGTATGGCCTCAGGGCAGATGGATATTTATTTTCATGCCGTTTTTCAAGCTGGAACATATTGAAATATTTTGACATGTAACTAAACTAAATACATAGCAATGTATTAACCAATACTTTATATATTACATTATTTAACAAAAGGCGTACGCAGCCTACTATGAGGTTTTAATCACATCATCCTTGCGAATCTTTCGAACATCAGTTCTTTACAGTACCCTTAAATTAAAGGATTTGCCAGGAGATAATTCTACCCCGGATTTTTCTTAGAAGATCTATTAATACAGTTCTAAATGTTGTATTTTCAATCTTTTTACAGAGCATGGAAATAACATATTCCGATTTTTTTTAATCATAAAACCATATAACCCATGAGAAAATTGACTAAAACTACTCTTGCCGCCACAGTGGCGTGGCTTCTGATGCTGGCCAATCCAAATGTTTCGTTTGGCCAGTGTGGTACACCTGTGCTTTACGGAGTGCCAGAAAGTATTGTATTTATTAAATGTGGTGATGAGCTTCCCACTTGGCCTACGGTCACTGCCACAGACCTTTGTGGCGCGGTGATGGTCACCAGTCGGCAAACCAAGGCCGGCACAAAATGTGGCAATGTATTTTACGAAAGATATTGGACAGCGACTGGCGCCAACGGTACTACCATTGCATCACAAACCATTCGTTATGAAGATGACAAGCCTCCGGTCTTAATCGTACCAGAAGACACAATCATATATTGTGGCTATGCCGTACCCGAACCGGAAGTCACTTCCTACGATGAATGTTGCTCCTGGAATGAGGTCATCTTGGAGGAGGTCCGAACCGATCATAATGAATGTGAGTACACCTTGGTGCGCACCTGGACTGCCACCGATGGATGTAATAATTCGGTACAGAAATCACAAACGATCGAAGTGATAGATATTTATGCTCCTGTAATTGAGGTAACTAATCCGGATCTTAAAGACCTTGATCTGGGTGATGAAATTGCGAAGTACGATTGTGGAAATCCCCAGGTACTTATGGGTGACGTAAAAGTGACTGATTGTTGCTCGAAAGTTACCATTGAACCCTACGACAAATTGTTGGTTCAGGGAAAATGTGATTTGTTTGGATATTACCGCAAATGGAAATGTGGATACATCGCAACCGATGACGCTGGTAATACCTCTGAATTCTATTTTTATGTGGTGCAGTATGATACGGCAGCACCGGTGTTACATAATGTTCCTGAGGACCTGGTCGTTGAGTGCGGTGAGGATATTCCAGCTTTGGACCCATATCTGGTCACTGCTGAAGACAATTGTACGAGAAGGTATAAACCACAAATATCTGAAGAGTCATTTATTGATCCTGCTGATTCTAGCAATCAAATGGTGGTAAGAACCTGGTATTTTGCTGACGACTGCGGCAACGATGTTTCGGCCTCGCAAGTTATCGTTATTTGTAATTTTGACAGCACCTCAATGGACAACGACACTACTTCAATGGAGACCGACACCACTTCGATGGGCTCAGACACTACTTCAATGGACTCAGACACGAGTGGTGTGGGACAAGCCGGAGATTTAGTAGGTCCCGCTACTCCGGAACCAACGGGTGGAGTAGACAGTAAGGCCCGTGCTATCGGTGGAAGTTTGGTGAAAAACATGGCTAATATTCGTGTCTATCCAAACCCAACGGCAAGTGACGTGAATATTGAGTTTCAAGTGTCACAAAATGGCAATGTGCAGATTCAAACGCTGGATAAATTGGGTAGATTGATAAAATCAGAAAGTAATTTTTATTCCCAGGGAAATAATTTCCATCAGATTGATCTCAGTAACCATCCTAGTGGTGTTTACTGGGTTGTACTGGTAACTGGCGATGAAATTCAACATCGAAGGGTGGTCAAATCCGAATAAATTTCGGCTTATTTACTGACTAAATAAATTCCAGAAACCTGACAGTGGTTACTCATTGTCAGGTTTTTTGTTTTTTCCAGATTGCCCTTAATCGCACCTTTCATTAAATTCATTTCTATCTTGGAGGATCTAACTGATTTTTTATGCATAGATCATTTTTCTCTATCGCTCTATTACTTTTCTTAGGTGGGTGTCAATCTTCTTCAATGAAGACGGTGAGCCTGGATTCATTCAACTTAGCAGATGGATTTCAAATCGAACTCATTGCCAGCGAACCCCTAATATCTGATCCGGTGGACATGGAGATAGACGAATTAGGTCGGTTTTTTGTGGTCGAAATGCATGGATATCCTCTGGATCTTTCCGGAACCGGCAAAGTAAAAAGGCTCATCGATACAAACGGTGATGGTGCACCTGATGAAAGCACCGTATTTATTGATGGTTTGATTTTCCCAACGGGCATCCTGCGCTGGAAGAAGGGATTTTTAATTACGGATCCTCCCAATGTTCTGTATTTTGAGGATGCCGATGAAGATGGCAGAGCAGAAATACGGGATACGATTTTGACCGGCTTTGCCCTTTCCAATCCCCAACACAATGTCAATAATCCGGTTTATGGTCTTGATAACTGGATCTATCTCAGCCATGAAGGTGCAGTGACGACACAACTCTATCAGGCGATCCTGGGTGACCGGGGATCACCCATTCGCTTTCAAAAAGGCGGAAACATGCCTGAATTGCCCAGAAATGCCGATGGCCTTGGAGTTCGATTTAAGCCAGATCAGGAGAAATTGGAAATGCTCTCGGTACGCTG
>JABDLW010000317.1 GCA_013001805.1 Saprospiraceae bacterium
ACCAGGGAAAGCCCCAGCCCCGTACCTTCTTCGGTGCTTCCAGCCACCCGGTAAAAACGGTCAAATATTTTTACCTTGTCTTCAGTGTTTATGCCTTTGCCCTGATCGGTTACCGTGATAAAATAGGTACTCATGCCGAGATCGATATCAAGATCCACTGTGATTAGTGTGCCATTTTGAGAGAACTTGATCGCATTAGAAAGTAGATTAGACAGGATAATTCTTATTTTTTCCCGGTCAATCATCGCTGAAAAATCGTCACAATGATTGACGAAAAAAATGTTTATTTGTCGGGTGTATGCATACGATTGAAAAGCATCTATGATTGATTTAATAAACGAGGAGAGCTCGGTGTTAATTAAATTTACCGGCATTAATCCAGCCTCGAGCCTGCTTAAGTCTAATACATTATTAATTAACGAAAGCAAATGGTCTGCGTTTTTTCTAATGCCACTCAGGGCCGATTTTATTTCGGGGTTATTTATTTCCGGAGACTTTATTAAGCGTTCCAGTGGTCCCGAGATTAAGGTTAACGGAGTGCGAAATTCGTGGGTAATATTCGTAAAAAATCGATTTTTGGTTTCATGTACCTCATCGCGATGCAATTGCTCTTGTTTTTGCAGTTTACGCTTAATCTTGAATTTATAGAACTGATAAAACAGTAAGCAAATCGAAATGAAATAGAAAAAATAGGCGAGTGATGTTGCCCACCAGGGGTGGCCTATATCGATAATCAATGGAGTGGATCGCCGGCATTGCTCTGCAAGGCACGCTTCAATCGTCAGAGTGTATACCCCCGGATTTAAATTGGCAAAGGAGATGTCCGATAGATCCGAACTTTTTACCCACTCATTACTAGATCCTGCCAATTGATATTTGAATGTATATTTATTTAATTTATTAAAATGTGGAATGGCATAAGAAAGTGCTAGATTATTTTGTTCGGGAGTAAGATTTAAGTGCGTGGTGTATTCGGGAGCAATGACTAATGGCCCATCAACTGAAACGTCGATTGCTTGATTATTTAACCTTAGTCCGGTAAAATAGATGGGAGGTAAAGCCACTGTATCCAAATTGGACTCAAGCGGATTAAATACTTGCACACCCTTTTCATTTGCAAAAAGCATAATTCCCTCTTCGGTAGTATGGGCAACATGAAGCAAAAAGGCATCGTGATATATTCCATCGGCTTCTTGATAATAGGTGCCTATTGCACTCTTCGGATCATAGGCTAAAATCCCGTGACTTATGGTGCTAAACCAGATCTTTCCTTCGGAATCTTCGGTTGCCGCCAGCAGCTTATCATCTTTCAGACCACTTGACCGCGAATGTCTGACAAAGCCATCTTGCTTCGGGTCATAGTGATCAAAGCCGCCATCAGTACAGATCCAAATATCGCCCGCATTGCCTTCAAAAATAAAAAGGACAGCATCATTACTCAATGAAGTTGGGTCAGTGTAATCATAAGTGTAGGTTTTAATTTCACTTTTATTAAAAGGGTGATCGGGCAACCGCCAGTTAATTCTTACAATTCCACCTTGGATGGTGCCTACCCAAAGTCTGTTTTCACGATCCAATAGCAAAGGAAGGTGAATCAAAGGCTCCTGGGTAAGAGGCGGTAACAACTTCTTGATATGAATAAACCGATCTGAGTTAGGGGAAAGATAGTCCAGGGAATGGGTGGCCGAGATGATGATCCCTCCATCGTTATCTTCCTCTAAAAACCAAATAGAGCCTGTACTGATCGATGTGGGATCATCCGCTTTCGGCGTCCATCTTTTTACCTTGAAGTTGTCCGGGTCGATTCGAAATAGGCCTGTCCCGTCTCGGCCCCCGGTATAGATGAAACCATCTCTGGTCACCAAAACATACGTTACGGGTGTTCCAAAGATTTGTACCGGGGGATCATTAAAGTGAAATTTGGAATATCTCCAAAGGCCATCATCGGCACCGACCCAGATAAATTCCCGGGTTGATGCGATACCTCTTACTCCCCGATGTTTCTTTATTTGGGGATGATATCCGGAATATTCAAATTTATCCCGATCAGCATACAAAACACAAAGCCCCTTCTGCCCTCCAATCCAGAGATTTCGTTCGCGATCCAATTTTAGAGAAATCAACTCACCTTCAAATACACTGTGGGGATTTGCAGCGTCGTGGATAAATTTGGAGGTCGTTTGAAACCTTAACGAATACACGGAGAGACCTTCTTTCCCGGCGATCCATATTTGCTCGTGGTCGACTTCAATGTCATTGACAAAGGCTGTATGCACGAGCGTATCTATCAGTATAGCCCTGCTATGTAAATCGAGAGTCACTCCTAATAGACCAAAGTCCATCCCCAGGAGCAGATAGTCGCGAACCCGGCCGAGGGCTCTTATCTCCTGATCGAACCCGTCGACTTTCAGAATTTTATCTGATTCTTTATGATACCGATAGAGGCCGCTTTTTGTGCCGAGCCAAATATTGTCACTGTCTTCCACTATATCGGTTAAATCAAGATTCTTTAGGATGTGAAAATCGGTGAGTTGATCCTTTTTGATGTCATAGCGCTGCGTGTGCACCAGCGAGGTGCCCATCCAAAGGCAACCTGAGCTGTCTATGAAGGTGGTGTTGACATTTCTGAGAATGCTGTTGACAGGCTGCTCGTAATTGTAGAAATGTTTGGTGAATTTATGCGTTTTGAGATGGTAGCTACTTAAGCCGCTACAGTAGGTACCTATCCATAATCTGTCTTCAATACCCTCCGCAATGTTTAAAACCCAGTTTGCGGCTAAACCAGAGGTATCATCTGCAGCGTAGGTAAAGTAAGTAAAACCAGATCCATCAAACCGGTTCAGTCCGTACTGAGTGGCAAACCACATAAAACCATAGCGGTCCTGATGGATATCGGAAATCCAGGAATTGGAAAGACCATCGGCTGTGGTAAAATGATGAAACCGGGCTTGGATAGGCAAGATTTCTTGAGCTTCCAAAGGTAAGAAAGCCAAGCTACTGCTTAATAGAAAGATCAGAAAGAATGAGGACCGGTAAGTTTCGTTGCACACCATCGTCTCTAACAAGATATAATTCTATTCTGGCTAAGTGGTTCAATGGTCAAGTGGTTAAGTGGTTAAGTTGAAGGAGTCAAGAAGGGCTTGGGATATCAGATTCAGAACTTTCCCATCTAACCGATCACCAATTTACTCAATTCAAGCACTTATCCAATCACTCATCAAATTCAGTCAAGTGGTTAACTGGTCAGGTGGTTGAGTAGTAAATCGGTTAACTGGCCAATGGGGCTTATCGTATTCACCCAATTTCCCACTTAACCGAACACCTACTTAACTAATCACCTACTTAACCAATCATTCCAGCCTCCAGTCAATCGGTGACTGTCCTTGTCCCAGCAGTAGTTCGTTGGTCCGGCTGAAATGATGATTGCCAAAGAATCGATTGCCGGCAAGTGGGGAGGGATGTGCGGATTGCAGGACGTGATGTTTTAATTGATTGATCAGGGGAGCTTTGGTTTGCGCAAAACGGCCCCAGAGCAAAAATATCAGACCTTCACGCTCATCCGATAGTTTTTTAATTACCGCATCGGTAAAGGTTTGCCAACCGATGCTCTTATGCGAGCCGGCGAGTCCACGCTCCACGGTGAGCATGGCATTAAGCAGAAACACACCTTGAGTGGCCCAGTGTGACAGATCTCCATGATTCGGTGGATCAATCCCGAGATCTTGTTTGATTTCTTTAAATATGTTTTTCAGGGATGGGGGAGCAGTGACTTCTTTAGGCACGCTAAAGGAGAGACCCATGGCTTGATTGGGACCATGATAAGGATCCTGACCCAGAATGATCACTTTTACATGATGAAAAGGTGTAATGTTAAACGCATTGAATATCAATGGTCCAGGAGGATAGATGACTCTTTTTCTTTGCTTGGCATCATGCAGGAACGATCGGATTTGAGCAAAGTAAGGTTTCTCAAATTCATCTTTTAGTACTTCTTTCCAGCTTTGTTCGATTTGTACATCGGTGGGCATGACTATCCGAATTTCATATAGGGAGTTTTTAAATATAGGGAATACCGGAGGAACATTGGTCATTTTCTAAAATTCACTAAATTTGCACCCGCAATATCACTATTGCAAAAGAATGGCCTCATAGCTCAACTGGATAGAGCAGCTGCCTTCTAAGCAGCAGGCTTCAGGTTCGAGTCCTGATGGGGTCACAACAAAAGCCGCGCAAGCGGTTTTTTTGTTTGCCAATGATTTCGAGCCAAGGTCCTGACC
>JABDLW010000320.1 GCA_013001805.1 Saprospiraceae bacterium
TTACCGTCTTCTCTTAATGGTTTGATATATCCCTTAAGCTGTTGACCCAATCGTAAGGATTTGGGAATTTCATTCGCATAGACGAGTCCGGCGTATTTCTGATTAACGATCACCCGATAGCCCAAATCCGTCCTTTCGTAAACCAATAAATCCACTTGCTGCCCCTTCTCCAGGGATTCATCAGCTTCGTGTTGGAGAAAGCGATTTAATTTCGTGGTCCCAACCAATCTGCCCGATGCTTCATCCAAATACATATGCACCACCCAACTCTGATGAGGTCTCACTTTTACCCCCTGGTTACGAAAGGGGATAAACAATTGCTTGGAAACGCCCCAATCACAAAACGCCCCCACCTCAGTGACGGCCACGACTTTTAAATGAGCAAACTGACCCACTGTCACTAAAGGTTTCTCGGTCGTGGCTATCACCAGACCCTGCGAATCGCCGTAGACAAATACTTCTAATTGATCGCCGATTTTCATCGTTCGCGACACATAAGTAGCTGGCATAAGTACTTCATTGCCTTCCTCATCACTCAAATAAAACCCTTGCGGTTTTTCCCGGGTGATGGTCAGTGTCTGATATTCGCCCATCTGGATCATAGGCTAAAGATATTGGTTTAATGTTAAGATGGTTAATCATGTTTGTAATAATGAATATCAGATGAGTATTGCTCCCTATTATCAAAATGTACATAGGGCATTATTTAGGAATCTGGTTATTAAATAATTGTAAATATTGTTCAAATACAAACAGGCGAGTTCTGCTTTGTCCGGTCATTTCCTTTAATACATCATGGGTTACAAAATCAGCCACCAGGTCATTGGCTGCTTTATAGCTGAGCCCGGTTGCTTTTTGCACTTCTTTCACCTCTACGATAGGCCTTTGCAGCAAAAATAAGAGCAATTTATTTGCTGAGTTGGTTTTTCGGCCGAACTCCTGGTTGATTTTAGTTTCTATCTTTTCTTTTAAGTCGATGACCTGGGTATGGGTAAGATTTATTGTATGTTAGTTTAGGTATGCGAATTAAACAATAGATCTTATTACTTAAGATCCACGTGCGATCGAGAAATAATTTTCAAGGCGATGCACTAACTGCAATACCGACAACCAAACCACCAGCTCAACCACCGCTGCGGGTTGCAGCCATTCTCCTACCTGGTTTATGATAGGATTGGTCACTTCAGACGGACTGGTTGAAGCCCCTCTCGCAAGTAAGATGGACGTTAGATCATTTTTGGTCAATCCCTTATGATTTGATAGGGAGCTATAGAACCTCTCAATGTCGGCATCACTCTCAGGAGTGGGCTGGGTGGCTAATTCGTCTAAATGCAAAAAGATCTTTTCTTCCAGTTGGGGAGCCAGTTGAGCAGCCACTTTGCGTAACTCTACTGATAGTGAATGATTAAAGATAATTCGGCTAAATAGATAACCGGCCAAACACTTTGCCGGTATTCCCACAACCGTATTATCCTTGTCCAGGTTATCTCTAAGCACCGTAGTCAACGCGCGAACGATCCTCTTCTGGGAAAAATGCGCCAGGAAGGGAAAGGAATACCCAATTTGCTTCTGAAGAAATTCACCTGCCTCCGGATAAGAATTCGGGACTCCCCGAGTCCAGCCTTTCTCCAATCGGTCGGCAGCCGGACCTTGTCTGATCACCCGCAGATAAGTCAACAGGTTGTCTGGTTGAGGAATGATGGATTTTGAAATGTCCGGTTGGCCATCAACATGTTTTCCAGCCTGCCATTCGGTAACGCTTAATAATTTTCCCACATCATTTATTGCCTCTTGTTCCAATGGTACTCCGATGGCATCCATAAACTTATTCAGGAAGCCCATCAAGCCAATTGAAAGTACAATCTTTTCGGCCTCAGCTGGTGGGAATAGACTAACAAATGCTTTATACTCAGCTTTACTTACCTGAAATGGTATTCGCGACATGCCTTCGGCTAGGGCCACCACTGCCTGTTCCCGAGGAGTCCTGTCTCCGGTGATTGCCTCAGCGGTGGCTCCCCTACGCAGCGCATAAGAACAGGTATGTGCCGAGCAATAGGGGCATTCGGCGGCCATACTGGAGCGGTACATGGCCAAACCCATTAATGACTTGGTTCTTTTTCGACCAAATAAGGTCGCCGGCAAATTGAGCATATTAGGCACCAGCAAATTGTAGGTTCTAAAACCGGTAGGCCATATTTCAAGGAACGTGTCACAGTTTGGTACCACTCCAATAAGCACCCGGACCAGTGACAACACCGGACTATAACTTTTGTGCAAGGTTTCAAAATCGACCGCGACAGGTTTTAATTGAGCTGCAAGTGTTTTTGTCATCATCCTTAATGATTAAATTAGTGAAAACTTTTTATGCCATATTACACCGTCACCAACCTGATCCTGTCTAGGATCTTAGGAGTGATAAAACAGAGATGGAAGAGAATTTTAGACTAACGATCCATGGCATCTTTAAAAGTACGAATTCCGATTCAGGTTAGACATACCCAGGTTCAGAATTAATTTTCGAAGGATTTATGGTGGCCAGAAGTACCACATTTTTATGGACGCTGGGGTCAAGTCAATCATAAAGGTAATGCGGTGATTATTTGGTGAACCTTTGATAAGGAATTCAGCGAGTACAGAAGCGTCTGTTCCACCTTTTGATCTGCGACAAGGCAATTTTAATCTAGTCCTTTTAAGTAAAGATCCGGCAACTCACTTTCTCTCTGCCTGGAAAGAGACATCCAATTGTTGGACCATTGGGTTTTGCTCGGGAGTTAAGGTAAAAAAGACACTAATGACACCATGATGGGCTTCCAGGTTGAAACTTCCTCGGAGTTGATTATTTGGCTTCAGATCACTGGTTGATTTAACGTCTCCAGCTTTATGCAATAGTTCCTTTATTTCTGACTGGCGTTTCTCCCGTGATCTGTCGAGATAAAAATTCTCTGCCAATATCTCTTCTTCGAGTGCGGAGTCCCACTGCTGGATTAATTCAACTATTTGTTTTTGCCGCTCTAATAGAATTTCAGATACCGGAAGTTGCCGGGGTTTTAAATCAATTGTTTTAAAAAGTAATTCTCCAATCTTTTTAAAGGGATATGGACTGGTGTAAGTCAGATTACAAAAGGCCATGACACCGACTCCATATTCGGGAAAAAAGGCATAATTGCTACCAAATCCCGGGAGAGCACCACCG
>JABDLW010000348.1 GCA_013001805.1 Saprospiraceae bacterium
GGGCAAGAAATTAGGACCTATATTCTTAAAAACCGGATATACAACATCTCCCTCGGAATTTGTTTGAGAATCACTAAGCATGACCGCATTTCCGTCCCTACCCTGATCCGGCTCAATGGAATTAACCACCTGATCTTCGGTTAACTCAGGATGAGAGCTGGAAAACGGTTTTAACCAAAAAAGTACGAAAGCCACCACCAAAACCAGTGCCATTCCAATTATGAATCCCCAGCGTCTTTGCGGCTTTGCGGTATTTTCAAACCGTGGAACCCTGGCGCCCTCATGCACTGTCTGCTTAAGATCAGCCAGGACCTCTTGTTCTGCTTTGGAAAGTGATTCAGGTAAATCTACCTGATTTAGGCCGAAAAAACGGTTGATGGCGATATACTCTGTGGCAGGTTCAAAGAAGAGACTCCCCCACTGATCCTGTTTGATCCAACCAATGCTGGGAAATGATAGAAATCCATTCGAACGCAGTTCTATCTGAAGATCTTTCATGAAACTGTAAACCAAATCTGCTGCCTCCTCGTGATCGACCTGAGCGATCAACTCGACAATTCTCACCAATACCGGGTCGATTTTTGGCTCATTGGCTGGAACAAAGAAGATTTCTTCGCGGGGAGGTATGATCAGAGCCCTTTCCTGGTCCACCACAGCCGATCGATAGTTTATTCTGAGGGTTCCTATCCCTTTTAATAGTACTACCTTATTTTCGCTTAGTACCTTTGGGATGTACAATTTAAGGGTCTGACTCATTACTACAATCAATCGGGTGTTCAGTTAAGACGAATATAGCCAAATCTCTGTCCAATGCCAGGATTTGTCACATTAAAAAAAAACATAAGGATCAAATGTAAATATGTTCCGGCTACCCGGAAAACAAACAATAAACAGTGTATCTATGAATTATCCTGAACGTCAAGTATCTGCAGGCTTGTTTGAGACTGCAAAGCACTACTTTCCCGGAGGTGTGAACTCTCCGGTGAGGGCATTTAAGTCCGTGAGTGGGCCACCGCTCTTCATCAAGAAAGGCAAAGGTTGTCATATTTTCTGCGAAGACGACCACAAGTATATTGATTTCTGCTGTTCCTGGGGACCTTTGGTTCTAGGCCATGATGATGCCGACGTCCGCAACAGCATTCTTGAAGCGGTATCAAATGGAACATCTTTTGGTGCTCCTACCCGGTTGGGTAATCAGCTGGGAGCTTTAATCGTTGATCATCACCGTTTTCTGGAACAAATTCGTTTTGTCAGTTCGGGGACCGAAGCGGTCATGTCTGCCATTCGATTGGCACGTGGCTTCACCGGAAAGAATAAGATTATCAAATTTGAGGGGTGCTATCACGGACATGTAGATTCGCTTTTGGTAAAAGCCGGATCAGGATTGGTGACCTTTGGCGTAAGTACTTCAGCGGGTATTCCAGCAACTTTTACCAATGAGACTCTGGTGCTGCCATTGGATAACGAGGACATCGTAAAAAAAACCCTCGATACGCATGCTGATATTGCGGCCATTATCATCGAACCGGTGCCGGCTAATAATGGTCTTTTGCTGCAAAGAGAAGAATATCTGTCGGCTCTGAGAAACCTTTGTGACCAATATGGAGTCCTACTAATATTTGACGAAGTCATCTCCGGATTCCGGCTTGGATTTGAGGGGGCCGCAGGTCTCTACGACATTAAACCCGATATTCTCACATTTGGTAAAATCATCGGAGGCGGCCTGCCGGTAGGTGCTTTTGGTGCCCGCAGGGAAATCATGGCGCAAATAAGCCCGGATGGTCCCGTATATCAGGCAGGTACCCTATCGGCCAATCCCGTAGCCATGGCCGCGGGTTACGCTGCCTTAAAAAAGGTGAGAGAAGACGGCTTTTATGGTATGTTAGAGGATAAGACGAGAGCATTCATCGCAAGAATTACACAACACATCCAACAACGGGGATTACCGATGCAAATTATCAGTCAAGGATCTATCTTTTGGTTGGCATTCAGTACAGAAAACATACGGACCGCCAGTCAGATTGACGCGGATAGTATGAAATATTTTAAGAATTTACATCTTTTCCTGCTGCGCAATGGCGTTTACCTGGGACCGTCGGGTTATGAGGTGGGCTTTATTTCGGCGGCGCATGATGACACTATTCTCACTGAGGCAGCGGACATCATATGCCGTGGTCTCGATAGCATTTTCTAAACAGAGATATAACTTGGATCGAAAAAAAACCAGAAACTTAAGGATTTTAAGTCACATCATAGTGGTATACATGCTGCCGGCTTTTATTTGGTGGGGTATTTTGTTGACACAGCGAAATAACGAACTATACGAGACCAAATTAGAACTGCTCACTGCCAAATATCCCAACGCCGAAAGTACGGCCTTTAATACGGCAAAGGCCACTCTGCATAAAGAATATAAGCGGCAACGGATCATGATCGTAGGAGAGGGGGCAAGTTTCATTATTGCTTTGCTCATTGGCATTAGTTTTATTAACCGGGCTTATAGCCGCGAGATTGAAGCCATACGGCAAAAGCGAAATTTTCTATTGGCCATTACCCATGAATTAAAATCCCCATTGGCTTCTATAGGTCTCATTTTTGAAACGTTTAAAAAGCGAAATTTACAGGGTGCCGACAAGACAAAACTGGTTAATCATGGACTTATTGAAACGGAGCGACTTTCTACTCTGATCAAAAACCTTCTCCTCTCCGCACAGATTGACAAATCCTATCAGCCGGATTTTCAGGATACAGATCTGAATTCAATTATAAATAAAGTGATCGAGGATATTCTCAAAAAGCATGAGAAAGCCAATATCATTGTTAAACCCTCACCTGGGGAACTAGCGGGAAAATTTGATCAATTTGGGATTTACTCTGTTTTTTATAATCTGATCGAAAATGCAATTAAATATAGTGGAGAAAATGCTCCGATTACTATTGTGACGAACACTAGTCAGGATGGGTATACGGTAAGTGTATTTGATCAGGGAATTGGAATCTCCGATGGAGAAAAAAAGAAGGTCTTTCAGCAGTTCTACCGGTCGGGGCAGGAAGAAACCCGGCGGACCAAAGGTACGGGCATTGGTTTATATATTGTAAAGAAAATGGTGGACTTACATCATGGTAAAATTGATGTCTTAGACAACTCACCAAACGGCACTATTTTTAGAGTATTTTTACCTAAATTGAGACCATGAGAATACTGCTGGTAGAAGATGAAAAGAGTCTGCAGGAAACGATCTTATTAAACCTTGAACTAGAAGGTTATGAAGTCGTGGTAGCTGGTGATGGGCGCAAAGCGATTGACACCTACCAGGGTCAGCATTTTGACCTTATTTTATTAGATGTGATGTTACCTGGCCTTGATGGATTTAAGGTTTGCGAGCAAATACGACTAACCGATTCAAAAACTCCAATTATTTTCCTGACGGCAAAAGACACGACACAAGACAGAGTGCAGGGGCTGCGCCTGGGAGCCGATGATTATTTACAAAAACCTTTTAACCTGGAAGAACTTCTCCTACGGATAAAAAATGTGTTAAAACGGACCGTTCCGGAAATGGAAGAATCTACGTACCTCTATAATTTTGGCAAGTATTGGATTGATTTTAAGAACTATACGGCACAAACCAATCAGGGAGTCATTAATCTCACCAAGAAAGAAGCCATGTTGCTAAAGCTATTGATAGATCATAAAAATGATGTGGTCTCAAGACAGGAGATCTTGCAGGCAGTTTGGGGTTACGATGTATTTCCCTCAACCCGCACTATTGATAATTTCATTCTTTCTTTCCGCAAATATTTCGAAGAAACACCAAAAGAGCCCAAGTATTTTAAATCTATCCGGGGCGTGGGATATCGATTTGAAATTTAAATCCGGAAAATGATAACTGAAAAAATGTTGTATGGTTTTGCCACTCAAGACCAACGGGATTACTATAGTCCATCATTTGCAATTACTACCTACACTTTAAGTCGATGCTTTTTTCTTTCGTCGTGTTTTAAATAACTCAAGCACTTCTTTTTCCTTCATAAATCCAAGATCTTGAAAAGTCGTTATCACAAATTTCTTGACATCCTGGTAATCCCGGCCTCTTTTATCAGTGAATTTTTTCAACAACTTTTTGACATAAGTAATCGACTCTTCTTTTAGCGATTGGTTAAACTGCTGAAAATCGAAGATATCCATGTATGACACAAAGGTCTTGTTGAGTTCAAAATAGTCTAAGTATTCTACTTCAGATAAATTTCGTAACACTCGCACAAGCTGATTTAGAATCGCATGCCTTAAACAATTATTGATCGTAGAAAGACCATCATAAATGCTGTAGAGATTTCGTACTGCCTCCATGGCATCCTCATGGACAAATCCCTTTTGAGTTACCACATTAAGCGCAGAGTAATAGGCTTGCATATCATCTTCGATCGCATGATCCAACAGCGAGTATACACGGGCATCACATTCTGCAGCATAAGGCAGGTCGCTCCTAATCAGATCATCCAGTAATTCAAAATAGTGCTCATTAAACCCGCTGTCTGATTTTCGACAATCGTTTAGTACACCGGAAAGGCGATCATTATCTTTACCCTCAAAAGTGATAAAATTGATAACCAGGGTCAGCACATGATTAAATCTCTTACCTCTAAGTTTTTTATTTTCCAGGAGCGTAAGAATTTCTTCGTGATAGCTGGTGTGATCAGAATTTGTCTTTATGCGATATTCAAGAAATTTCCGGAGCAACCCAAATCCACTGGTCATTTCACCTAACGTCTGAGGGAAGTCGGTGGATTGGAAATTTGTTGTTTGAAATTGTTTAGTAAAACGCAGGTAACCCGATCGCCGATTATTTTCTGCACGGTACAGATCAATTTTCTGCGCGTAAAGAAATTGTTTAACGTTCTTGTTTTCTATCTCTTCGAGTAAATTAGTAATCCAGATGTCACTACTCAGGGCAAATCCAATCTGGATCGCCTGACCTACCCTTTGCTTTATTAAATCGAAGTAAGGTGACTGAACCATAGCCAGTAAAATCGACTTGAAGTGCTCTTGTGGCCTTACGTATTTGTATTGCTCATTTAAATCTCCCCTTAACACGGCATAACCAAGGAGACGCGGGAAAAACAATCCTTCAAATCCCGGATCTATTAGATGACCATCGAGATCAAATAGTTCAAGAGGATCGCGAGCTGCCACATCTTCGTACAATTCATTGATATACTTTTCATATTTCTCTTGAAGTTTCTGGTAGTCAGATTCCTCCTCATCGTCAAGATAAGCTGCCAATTCTTCCGATTCTTGAATCGCGGCCTTGATTTCCTCCAGCCTATCTATATATTGCTTTTGTAGTTTTTTCATGATTTGTTTGCATGTATCCTAATATAAGATGAACCTAGTAGCACATTTAGGGCTACTAGGTCCATATTACTCAAAAATATCTTACGGGGCTAATATACTGAAAAGCCCTCCAATCTCCTAGTCTTCTTTTTCAGGATCAGAATCTGAAGAAACTTCATCTGCAGCATTCTTTGCCGCCTCTACTCCTTTTTTGACCTCGTCCTGGACTGCTTCTGCCGCTTTTTCAGCCGTCTCAACAACGGGTTCCACCGCCTCTTCCACTTTTTTCGCAGCTTCTTCCGCCTTTTCTGCTACATCCTCTTTCACTTCTTTCGCCGATTCCTTTACTGCTTCTTTTGTTTCTTCCACCTTATCCGCTACCTCTTCCGCTTTTTTTCCAACTGCTTCCTTGGTTTCTTTAACCTCTTCTTTGGCAACTTCCGCTACTGCTTCTACTTTTTCCTCAACGGTTTCTTTTGCTTCGACAACCTCTTCTTTGACATCTTCCCCTGTATCTTTGGTCTTTTCTGCCACTTCTGCCACTTCCTTCTCAACTGCTTCTTTAACCTCACCAGCTTCTTCCTTGGCAGCTCCCACCACCTTTTCTGCCTTTTCCGCGACTTCTTTCGCTTTTTCCTCAACCGCTTCTTTCACCTCATTAGCTTCTTCTTTGGCCGCTTCCACCACCTTTTCTGTCTTTGCTGCGACTGCTTCCACTTTTTCCTCAGCTGCGTCCTTTACTACCTCCTCACCCGTTGACTCCTCCACTTGTTCTCCGGTTGACTCAGCTACTTCTTCTTCCTGCTTGACCACTATCTTGGGTACTTTACCGCTTACCGCAGCTCTAAAAGCGTCTTTTTCGGCCGCTGTTTCTTCTCTTCTCTTCTTAATTTTTGCCTCTTTATCCTGAACCCAAGCCTCCCATTTGGCAATAGCTTGTTCTTCAGTGAATACACCTTTGGCAACTCCACCCATCAGATGCTTCTTATACATAACTCCTTTGAAACGGAGAATCGCCCTGACAGTATCGGTGGGTTGAGCCCCTTTTTGCAACCAATCGTAGGCCTTATCACGATCTAATTCAATCGTGGCTGGTTTTGTCATGGGATTGTATACCCCAATGTTTTCGATAAATTTCCCATCCCTGGGAGCCCGGGCATCGGCAATTACAATGTGATAGAAGGGAGCTTTTTTTCGACCTCGTCGTTGTAGTCTAATTTTTACTGGCATTGTTTAAAATTTATTTGGTTTAACCATACCTGATTACTTCGACACGCGAATACCAGGATTTCAACAAAGGCCGCAAAGGTAACCAAAAGTTTTATATCATGAATAATTCTCGCAACTTATCATTTCACCATGCGTGTTTGTATAGATCAAGATTCAAAGAATGACCCTATAATGCTAAAGGTTGGCGTTAGAAATCAACTTTCAAACGCACATTAACCCGCCGGGAAGTGAGAAAGTTCTTGACTGCATATTGCACATTATATATGGATTTTATCCAGGTATTGGAAGCAACATTAGCTACCTGCAACAGGTTAAAAACTTCGACACTTACCCAGGTGTTTTTTGTAAACCTGAGTAGATGTCCGGGCCTCTTGGCTGCCCAGCTCTGATTGTAAAGCAAAGCTGAAAATCCAATGTCAACGCGGTGATACTCCTTAAACCTAAATGGATTCCTGAATATGATGTTGTTGTCAGGTACTCCAAATGGCAGACCAGTGCCAAATGTGAAATTGAAATGCATTTTTAAGTTCTCGTTACGTGGGAGATGGTCCTGAAAGAAAACAGACAGCGTCATCAATTGATCGGTAGGTCTCGGTACCGTACTTACATCTTTACGATCCTTGCCTCCCTCCGATATCCGCACATGCTGAATGCCTTCCAAAGACTCGCGAGCCTGTAAAAATGAAAGATTTACCCAGGACTCCGCACCTTTCACAAATTCGCCATTCAGGCGCATGTCCAATCCCATCACGTAGCCTTTGGCATTGTTTTCTCCGGAATATCTGATTCGCACATTGTCTATTTCATAGGATACCAGGTCCCAAAGTTTCTTGTAGTATGCTTCGGTGATTAGTCTAAACTTGGTAGCTCGCCGCCGCTTTGACTCAAAATCAAACGTCAAGCCTCCGACCACATGAATGGACTTTTGGGATTGGAGATCTTGATTTACACTGCCATCGGGCCTGCGTAACTCACGGTAAAAAGGCGATTGAGCATAATAACCTCCTGCAATCTTGAAGGAAATATCTTTTTGCCATTGTAGCGGCTTATACAGCAGTTGCGCCCTTGGAGATACAATCACTTCACGATTGAGATTCCAATATTGAGTGCGAACACCAGCTGTAAATCTAATTTCCCGGACATCCGGTCGAAGATAAGTATAGGTATTTTGCAAGAAGCCGGAAAATCTCGCAGAGGATAGGTCATTACGCGTTTTGAGAACATTCTTGACCTCGACCGCTGCCTCATTATAATTCAGCGAATATCCTGCCGAGTCGAGGCGCTCCCACTCATTGATGCGGTCGAGTATGTCCTCTTCCTGATATTTGATACTCCATTCAAGAAAGTGACTTTTGGCCAATTCCAGGTTATTGTCAAGTTCAAACTCATACCCACCCCGGTGTTCCAGATTCACCACTGTGGATTGTAGAAAGTTTCTGGTATATAAATGCTGGGTTCCTGTCCCCAGGACAAAAATCTCCTCGCCCGCATTTTCACTTCCGAGAGCGGTCTCTATCTGACTAAGACGATAAAATCCCTGGATATCAAACTTTTCGTTTTCTTCGGCACGATACACTGATCCCAGCAGTTTGAGAAAGAATGGATTCTTTTTTCTGTCGGGTAAATAGGTCAATGAGATACCTCCCAATCCGGTGGTAAAATCATCGACCTCAGCACCCTCAAATTCTGAAGTAAGTTGTAAAGCAAAATCTATCAATCCGAGAGCCGTTGAGCGGGTTGTAGGCTGGAATTTATAAATGCTCTGATTAAAGTTGCCCAATATTCCCACCTGGAGATCCCGGCTCAGGTCGTACGTAAAATAACCTTGCAGGTCCAGAAAGTCCGGGATGTACTCACCCTTGGTATCCAATGAGCCCAGTAAATAAGCATTCGTTTTGTATCTGGCACCCAATAAATATCTAAATCGGCGATAACTTTCTTTTCCCAGGATTTTACTTCCTTCAATATGTGCCGAGCCCCCCAACAGGCTCATGCCCAGGGAAGCCGCAGTAGAGTCCGGGCGTTTGTATTTGATATCCAGGAC
>JABDLW010000361.1 GCA_013001805.1 Saprospiraceae bacterium
GATCAGCATACCACCGGTGATCACTTCTCCGTGATGTGCCAGGGAGGATATGTAATTGTCTTCATAGAAAAACTCTCCATTATAACTCGGTCCATCATCTTTACGGTAATAAACGCCATCATCTGCATTTGTCTTCTCCAGATTATAATTCCCATTACCTTCATTAAAGGCTTTCAATATATCCCCGCATGCATAGCCAATCAACAGGGTTCGGTCATCCACTACGGTCGAAAAATTATGGTGCCCAAGTTGGTGGGCCCATCGGTCCATCAGACCTACGATGATCGAGCCATCCGAAGCAAAACTGATCTTGGAAAAGATCGGCTGGGCATAGGCGCATAATAAGCCATTTTGGATATTAAGCGGTTCGCCAATGGTAGGTATCATCGTCTCTTCCCAGGTATCCACCCAGGGTACCCAGGCAGCGGATCGCAATGGCTGTTGATCTTGTAAGTGGGCGTTTGAAGCTCTCTCTCTTGGGTAGTTTAATGGAAAAGCCAGTTCTTCCACAAATCCAGCGGTGATATTTTCAGGATCGAAAGAAAGTAAATAAGCGAAAAGGTGATCCCGGGATTGTGAGTAAGAGGCATCTGATACCACTCCAAGGTATCCTCGTCCCTTATGAAAGGAAAGTCCCCAGGGCCGTAACACTCCCGATTCTGAAATGCTGGTTCCAATCACCTCTAACCCAGATAAAATGGCTTCCTTTCTTTTCAGTCCAAACTTTGACACGAATTTCAGATTAATCATGCCTCCCTTCGACTCGATATTAAATTTTAATACGGTGGCTTTTTGAGCACCGCCCGCATGTTCGACCACATCAAAGTTTTCTACCAGTAGTTCATCGTCATGCATGATGTCAAAGAGTCGATCGCCCACCTGCAGCACATCGGGTTCGGCAAAGTGTAAGATGACTTCATAGGTTTCATCAAGGGGCACCGGAATATTGTATTGGAAATCCCCTTTCCGGTAGGTACGGTATAGGTCACCCGTACTGGTATTTTCCACAGCACTCATCGTATTGGCCACCTTAAAATTCTTGTAGGCAAACTGGCCGCCAATCGAGTAGCGGTTTTTGTCCCAGGCCACGCGATTGGAATCGGTGAAAGCCTCGGAACCGCCGACATTCGTATTTCCACCTGCATTCACGCAGCGCCTAAACCGAAAATTAAGGTTAGGAATACCATTCAAATTGTCTAACTCATAGTGCCTAAGAATCTCCTGTCGGGGAATCAAGGGCTTTTCTGCGACATCCATGGCGATCAGGGACCGTTGCTTTAGATTGACCATCCACAGGGTTCGGCCGTCTTCTGCCATTTCGATGCTACCGTAGGCCATTTTGCCTACCTTATCAAATGCATCCACATCATAGCTTGCTCTCTTAGTCCGGTCATCAACGGTGGAAAGTGCGTAGGGCATGGTTTTGTCTATCTCGGTATCGACGATTTCTCTACGTACCGTACCCAAATCAATTGCCGGCCCAATTGATGGAGTAATGCCCTGCAGATTAAAATAGTCTAAGGCAGGTTCTTCATCACTATAATCGAGAATGTAAACCGCACCCGGTCCTTGCGGGCCGAGGCCCACATGTCGCTTCAATATACTGGATGCAAAAGCTCTCTGATGTGACCTTTGATAGGCGACTCCCCAGGTCGAACCAATCTGGCTTATGGAGGCATCTTTGGTCGGATTGGGACCATCACCACCAAACATTTCCGCTACCCCTTCTGCCGAAAAAGGAAACCGGACAAACGCCGGGCTGTCATTTTTTAATTTGGATGCTCCCTTTTCGTAACAGGGAATTAGAATGTTATTGGCAGTCGGGTCAAGGGGTTGCTCCTTTAAAACCGGGACAAAAAATTCGTCCCCATCCTCAGCAAAAAATACCGAGGTAGCTCTTTTCTTGCCCTGTCGCAAATCATCGTGATTAAACCCGGTAACTACGATCCGTAGTCGACCATTAATAATTATGGCGGGCAACAGATGCATACCAGCACCGTCGTCCAGGAAACCAACCTCATTTCCCGAGGCATCAAAAGCAGACACCATCAGGCCGGTAATCAGTGGTTCTGTCGTTTCTCTGATGCCATTATTGTTTACATCTTCAAACGTGAAGACCTTAATATCAGCGCGCAAAAGGAAGGGGAAAAATAAGAGCGCAACAACAACAAACTGTTTTTGCATAGTTCTCATGGTGTGTTCGGATTACAATCGGTTCAAAACGCAATTCATCCACGTCAATGGTTGATTTCAAAATCCAAGTTCAAAGATAAGTGTATTCCAGTTCTGGTGCACATTTTTTTTTGCAGTATTCCTGCCCTAACCCACTGCATTAAAAGCACTTATATATTATGATTTCGTTCAAATGGTCTCTTATCTACCGGTTAATTTTTCGACCGCATAATCGTGCAGAAAAAGCATCATCTCATAGCTGACAAATAGGTAACCTCCTTCAAGGTTTTCATTGATATAATGACCGGAAAAATGCCAAGCGGTCACCTCAATTACGCAACTATTTTTTGCTTCCAACAAAGCCGAACTCCTGGTGATCCGGACCTACTACTGCAAAGCCCTACAGGATTTTCTCTATTGCATATCGATGGAATCAGAACGACTCGAGGCTTAGAGCAGGTCGATTAGTCCCTAAACCGCTTACTCGTTCTTTGGAGGGCCATGTTTGACCCGGCCACTAAGCCAAAGAATAGTATTGATAACCGACTGACAATTGTAATCCGACTTGGCTTTAGTCCTGGCATGGCACCTAGATAAATTTTGCAAGGTGGAAAGCAAACTCAGTTAAAACGTCAGTCCAGAAAGTCTTGATTTTTTTGTAAAAAGAAGCTACCAGAAGAAAGCGGAAAATCCAAACCGTCAAACCCAAGCACGCTGAAAAATTGCCGTAACAAAATCAAAAAGAGGCTGTTTTATTGCTTAAATTTGCAGCATGTAAAAATCATCGATGTGCGTGTCCTTATCTGGATTTTAAGTGCCTTGATGCTGTACCCCCTCGCTGCTGCCCAAGAGCAACGTAAATTCTCATTTCAACACTTTTCAACCGCTGATGGACTAGTTTCTAATCAGGTAAATAGCATCGTGCAGGATCAGGATGGATATCTTTGGATCGGCACCACCGACGGATTGCAGCGCTATGATGGGATTCGCCACTACACTTTTAGATATCAGCCCGGAGCTAAAAATGCTCTACCGGCAAACGCCATTGCCAAGCTACTTTATGATAAAAAAAACCGGCTATGGCTGCTCATGGCTAATGGGCAGACCGGAATCTTTGATACAAAGAAATTTCTTTTTTATGATGCTACTTTGAAGGCTGGTGACCTTGGCACCAAAATCAGACAATCCAAGAATATATTCATGGATGAGCTTGGAGGAATCTTCCTTCTACTGGAGAGTAAGGAGCTTTTTAGATGGGATGAATATGGTAAAGAATTTATTCCCGCTTTCTCTTTTCTTAAACAAGACCACGACTGGCGTATCGAAAGTTTTGTCCACGAACCGGGTTCAAAAAAATATTGGATGGGGCTTTATGGAGGCAGTTTTATCGTATATAATGCAGAAACTCAGAATCTTAGTTCTCCAGGACATAATATTGAGGACGAAAGGCTCATCGATTATTATGCGAATGTGAAGACTCCTTA
>JABDLW010000393.1 GCA_013001805.1 Saprospiraceae bacterium
ATGTTGCACGATGTAATGCCTCATCTTTGCGGAGTCCTTCTTTTAAATTAGACAAGAGATCACTTACGATGACACTGGTAGTTTTGTCATTGATCGGCCAGCGGGTGGCAAGAAGACTCTGTGCACCGGCATAGGAAAATCCCCGGGCGATGCTGGCCACACCTTCACCTTCAAATAATTTACCATCACCCGTCTCGCAGGCACTAAGGATGATTAATTTTGCTTCAATAGGCAGATTATAGATTTCACGTACATAGAGAATGTTTTCGTCACTGTTATGGGTGGTTTCCTGAGTGAATGCCAAAAAAGAGTAATCCTCCTGACTTACATTGACCTTACCGTGTGTGGCCAAATGAATGATTTGATAATTGTTCTGGTAATCCACAAAATTGGATTTAGTAGCTGCCTCATCGGTAAAAACCTTACCTCCAAATGTTTCCGAAGCTATGGTCACCTCCTCCTTATTATAAAGAAGTGGGGAAAGCCCTTTACGGTCATCGTCACTAAAGACCGGAGCAAAGCCCAAATAACTTTTCAAATTTTTACTTTGTTTATTGTCCCTCATTTCTGCCAACAAACTTGCTGAATAATTGTAACTGATTTGATGATTCCGTAACAAGTAAGGATGATCTTTAAATGCGGTCAAATCTTCAACCGGTTTCGACAGAAGTGCATCAAAGGCTACGAACCCGAGCTTACCATCCGGCACTATGATCAAGTGATCACGAAGTAGGGATTTAATGGGAGAAATCAAATATTGGTAAAGGACCCTTGCTGACCTTACGTATGATTCGATATTTTTGTGAATTTCATTGGAACCTACCGACCTAAAGCCTCTAACGGAAAAATTGAAGGTATCCAATTGCTCAAAAAAGTCGAGACTAAGCCCGATACTGATGGCTTCGAGATTGTCATCATTCACCACAAATATTTGCAGGACGGTGTCACCGAGAAAATATTCCACCAAGGTATGATCGTGGTCCAGTAAGTCATGTTGCAATTTAGCTACGGATGGAATCGGTTGTGCATACCGCATATTAAAATACCGGGGATGGGTACTACCTAATTCCTGGATTCTTTTTTCAAATTTCTGCTGATGGGTAAAAATTAATCTATCCAGTGAATCCATTTCAACTGAATTATAATTTTCATTTTCACTGACTAAATAACGACTACGTTCCAGTTCAGCAAGACCTCGTTCGAGCCTTTCAATTTCCATCAGGTATTCTTTTGGTACGTCGCCAAAATTCTCCGCCTTTGATTTTTGCAAGGCATCAAGCAGAAGAATCCCCTTACTTTTTTCACAATACCTAAGGGCATGATGTAAGTATTTCTGCTCACCGGTCACTTTCCTTTGTTCTAATGCGACACTGATAGCAATATCATACATTTGGTGTCCATTGGCTACAAGATTATACTTCGAACCTAAACCTTCATATCTAAACCTGAGGAAATCCAAAAGCTCATCGACCTGAATGAAACTTTCACTGGCTTTTTCCAGCCATTCTTGCGCCAACGTCTCACGGTAGATGGAAAACTGAGCGGCAGCCTGATAATATAAAGCAAATAATAAGATAGGGTATGAATTCACCCGGCTCAAAGCATTTTCACTATATCTCTGGTAGTTTAATGCCTCCAGGCAACGCGTGAAATACTCGACAGCCCGTTCATTCATCTCCAAAAACAGATAATGATACTGCCCCATATTATATAATGACTGTGCAACATCAGGATGCACCTGGCCATACTGCTCTTGCCTTAGTTGTAACGCTAGCTCATAAAAACGGAAAGCTTCATTGGTCCGGCCCATCTGCAGGTAGCTGTTAGCCAGATTGTTGTAAGCTACTGCAATACCAGACCGGATCGGGTTCTTCTCCTGTTTATAATGTAGCAGGGCTCGTTTGAAGAACTCAATCGCTGAGGTCAGACCGTCATCTCCTCCCAAATCATAGTAGGCGGTACCAAGATTTAAATACAGATCGGCTACTACCATTCCGGAGGTATAGCCTAAATCAAGGTAGTATCCCAGCGACCTATCGTAGGCATTAATGGCTTCCGTAATCTGGCCGGCATCTTGATAGCACTGAGCCAGGTTCTGGTATGACTGGGCAAGAAGTTTATGGGGCCCGCGCAATAGTGCTGACCGGATGCGTAAAGATTCCTGCTGATAGTTTAGCCCCTGGTGAAAGTCACCCAGGTTGAGATAAGCTATTCCCAAATTGTTGTAAATGTGCGATAACTCCAGATTGTCACTCTTTACCTGTCCCAAATGCACATCAAGGGCCTGCTCCAGATGGGTAAGGGCGGCCTCATAATCCTTGTTGGTGAGATGATAGTTACCAATTTTATTCAACACCCTTGCCATAGCAGGTATAGCACTCAGTCCGGCATCTAACAGAATTTGACGAGAGAGTTTATAGTGTTTTTTAGATGCAGGAAAGTCCCCGAGTTCAAGTGATGCATCACCCGCAAAACTGTGCATAAGTGATTGATCTTGTGGCCCATAGCTATAATTATCTTTTGCGTGGCTCAAAGTGTTTTGGGCAATGCGTAGCACTTCGGGCCATTGATTATCCTCAGCGAGGAGGAACAAGGAGTCAACAATCTGCCTTATTTTTGTAGTATCCGTCTGAAAAGCAGATACTTGAGACACGGATATTAGTGTCAGGAAACTATAAAACCAGAAGTGTATGATTTTTTTTGAAAAAAGGGTCTTTATAAGAGGACAATCCATTTTCTAAATACACTAATATCTGAGAACCCTTCAAAAGTAGTTTAAATTTGACTTTAGAACTTAGAGGTATGGGTCTTTTTAAAGCGAATCATTTTCTAACCTGGACCAACTATGAATTTTAAGAAGTTTTACTTGCTCAGTGCCTGTCTTCTCGTCACCATGTGCCTTTCTGCTCAGGAAACGCTAAAACTACTCGGCAACTGGGACTATAAACGTAAGGCCCTGGCCTATGAAAAGATCAACGCTGCCATTTGTACCACGAATGGGTATGTGATTGCGGTAGGTGAAACCGAGGGTCAAAGCTACAAAGATATCGATGGCCTCTACATCGTAATTGACGCGGAAACGGGGTCCACTCTGCAATGGAAGAAGATCGGCAGGGATGGCAATCAATCTTTTTCTTCAGTCATCCAAAATCACGATGGAACTCTTACCCTTTTGGGTTATGATGAAGTCAAGTCAGGTGATCGCAACGGATGGATTGTGGATGTAGATCTTGAGGGAGAACTTATCAATCGCGAACCCATCGGTGGTCCGGATAATAATGATGATGAAATTTTTGATGCAGCGATCAGTCCCGAGGGAGCCATCATGGCGGTTGGTGTGCAAGATATAGGCAAAACAAATAAGCCCTGGATAGTAGTCAGGTCAACTTCAGGTGAACTTACCTCCGTGCCGGCTACCAATCTACCGGGAAGTATCCATTCGCTTACCTCGACAGCAGACGAATCATTTGTGGTTATTGGCAGCACGGAAGATCGCGACAAAGCTCATCCCAATCAGATCTGGGTGATGAAAATAGGCACCAATGGGGAGAACATGTGGAATGACATCAGATATTTTGGGGACAAGGGATTCCAGGAAGGTGCCGACATCTGCCTCGATCCTTTGGATGGCAACTATGTTTTGGCAGGTGTCACAAATAGTCAGAGTGCCGGCCACAGCGACATGTGGGTCCTCAAAATTGATGAGCACGGTGACATCATCTGGCAGCACACTTACGGTGGTTCGGCAGCAGACGTAGCTTCTTGTATCGTGCCATTAGCCACAGGTGGATACGCCATTCTAGGCCATACCTGGTCTCACCTGCCACGGACTAAAAACTCAGCTGTGCAACTCATTTTGTTAGATGCCGATGGCAGCAAAGTGGATAGCGAGTACTATAATATCGTTGAAGGCCGGGGTGATCAAATAGGATGCCATCTGGTAGAAAGCCTGGTGTCTGATGAAGTCATTATGGTCGCCAATTCCAGCCGGGAAAAAGACTATAATTCACTTACCTTACTCAGTACCATTACTTATAGATTTCAAACTGAGCTAACCAGAAATCAGGGCGATGATGACACCTACGGCAGCGATGCGAATTTTGACTTTCAGGTATCGGAATCGAGCTTTATAGATGCAAATCAAAATAATTACCTTGAAGCAGACGAAAGGGGTTTTGTCTTGCTGGATGTCACAAATAATAGTGATAGGGTGGCTAATGGTGTACATGCTGTAGTTACATCTAATGAACAAATGGACCTTACGTATTGGGATAAAGTGTATCTGGGAAGTATGGGTGCCGGTCAAAGAAAAACAGTCCGGGTTCCTATTCAGGCTCAAGGTGCTCCCCGAAAAGGCTCGTATGATATCCAGATTAATATTAAGGCTGACGGGATCAGTGCCGCCAGTACCACAGCTAAAATAGCTAGTAATCGTCCCGAGCCAGCTAATCTTGTTGTCAATAAACAACTTTTCTCACCCGAAGCAAATGCACAGGCGGGTCAGCCCATCACCCTTACTATCGAATTCGAAAACATCGGAGGTCTGCCTACGGATCAGGTCGTTGCAGATCTGCACATACCAGCCGGCGTTCAGTCGCTACAGTCGGAAAGACTAAAAATTCCGGCACTGGCACCCGATGAAAAATACACCACCACCTTCAAGTTTTCCTACCAGGAGGGATATGCCAATTCTATGCTGAACATTAGATTGGAGACACCCTCATCTGGAAGCATGGTCGGAATAAAAAGAAGTTTTAATTATGTCGTTTCTGCCGGCAAATCCATAGCTAAGCAGATTCCCGAAACCGGTAACCAAATGGATATTATTTGGACAAGCCATGATCTCAATGAATTTCGAACGATTGATGTAGATCAAAAAGAAATAAATATTAAAGCTATTGCCCTGGCAAATAAGGAACTCTCAAAAAGAAACTTCGCAGTGCTAATTAATGGACGAAGGGCACAAGGTCAGAAACTTGACGAATCTCTTCTGACACCACCAGAAAATCAATTGCGAGGACGTGTGCAGCAGGCCTATACCGATAAAGTCAAATTATCCGATGGTAAAAACGAAATTCAGATTGTTTACTATGACGAAAATGGCAAAGAAATCATCGGGAAAAGCACGCCTTTGATTTTTAACTATATTTCCAAAGATGCTCCTAACCTATATGTACTGTCCATCGGAGTCCAGCACGAAGACCTTGAATTTACGGTGAACGATGCAAAAGCTTTCGCCAGTATGTATCAAAAGCTGCGTGATGAAAAAGGCAGGACTTTCAAAAAAGTGGATGTTAAACAATTGGTCACTACCGAAGCCACAACAGAAAATAATATTAAACGAGCCTTCCTTGATCTTTCAAAGGATAAATCAATAAAAGATAATGACCTCGTAGTGGTCTTCATCTCATCACACGGAAAAGTAATTGATGGCGATCGCTATGTGCTTTTACCATCTGACTACAATGCGCAATACGAAGAAGTCACTACCATCGATTTTAATGAAGATATCTTAAAGAGATTAAGAAGTGTAGATGGCAACAAGCTACTCTTTATTGATGCTTGCCACAGTGGAAGCGCGGGCAGCCGGTCATTTAGTGATGCCGCTGCCAGTAAAATGATGAATGATCTCATCAGTGCTACGGCAGGAATGGAAATCTTTGCTTCTTGTGGAGATAATGAGTACTCTTATGAAGATCCAAGCTGGGGTAATGGTGCATTTACTAAGGCAATCCTTGAGGCGTTTAATAACGAGGCAGTAGATATTGGAGGCAAGAAACTTCATGCTGATATTTTTGCCGAAGTTAACGGCACCAAGGATCAGGGTAGCGATGGAGTTATCACCATAGAAGAACTCAAGCTATTTGTTCAGCAGCGAGTGCCGCACTTGGTCCAAAGTGTCAAAAAACGATCACAAAACCCCACCAATAAGTCAACGGATCTATTACCGGATGACATGGGAATCTACCTCGTGAACTGATTTTCAAGCCAGTAGAAATGGGTTACACAAATCAACCTTAGTTAGCAATTATTCATAAATTCGGGCTACTTTTTCAAAAGTTAGCAGGGATAATGCATAATTACTGATGAGCAGCAGATCAAAAATACTCATGTACGACACCACATTGCGTGATGGAACGCAAGGCGAAGGTGTCTCTTTCTCCGCCCAGGATAAAATTCTATTGGCACAAAAAATTGACGCGTTCGGTATAGATTACATCGAAGGTGGGTGGCCGGGATCCAATCCCCGGGACATGGAGTTTTTTACTCTGATGAAAGACGTCAGCTTAAAGCACGCCAGACTTGCTGCTTTTGGATCCACCCGGCGTGCCCAGTTGCATGTAGAAGACGATCCGCAGGTAAATCAATTGGTAGATGCCGGGACTCCAGTGGTCACCATTTTTGGTAAATCCTGGCCCTTGCATGTGACTGAAGTAATAAAGACGTCCCTCGATCAAAACCTTCTGATGATCAAGGAAACAGTTGCTTTTTTGAAAGCAGAAGGCAAAGAAATTATTTACGATGCCGAACATTTCTTTGATGGATACAAGGCCGATCATAAATATGCCTTGGCGACTTTACGGGCTGCACAGGAGGGAGGTGCCGATTATCTAGTCTTATGTGACACCAATGGAGGCACGCAGTTGAAAGAATTCGGCGATATTGTTCAGCTTGTTTTAAAAAATCATCCCGATGTACCCATAGGAGTTCACTGTCACAATGACTGTGGCTTGGGGGTTGCCCTCTCATTACTTGGGGCCGAACATGGTGCCGGGATGATCCAGGGCACTATTAATGGCTATGGGGAGAGAGTGGGAAATGCCAATCTTACCACCATCATTGCCAACTTGCACCTTAAGATGAATTATCCCCTAAATTGTGCCGATCATCTTGCCAATTTGAGAGACCTGTCTTTAGAAGCGGATAAACTTGCGAACATCACACCCAATAAGAAAGAGCCTTTTGTAGGAGAAAGTGCCTTTGCACATAAGGGAGGAGTACATGCCAATGCAGCAAAGAAAGTGGCAAGAAGTTATGAGCACATGCAACCACATCTGGTAGGCAATCGTCAGCGAATACTTATGTCTGACATGTCGGGCAGTAGCAGCGTAGCCATGAAAGCAAAGGAGCTAGGTATTCACC
>JABDLW010000401.1 GCA_013001805.1 Saprospiraceae bacterium
GAAGGAGCCGGGTCCTGTATCGAGTAGGTTATTTACGACAAATGTAGTGGCCCATAGTGGAACGAGTAGTATGGTAAAAATGGCCGTGATGACTTTTTTCATCTAACAAATTTATGATGTGATCTTACTGTGTGATCTTCTCTCAAAGCTAGCATCTGTGTTTACTTTTCTACAAAGTACTTGAGCCAATCTGAAGCCAACGGTGTCCTTGAAAAAAATTTTGTTGGTTTTGAGGCCAGATAGGTGGCTGCAGGCTGTTTAGGATCGGTCCCTGGCGGATGGTGATTTGGTTTTTGCAATATGGATGTTGCAGCAAACATTATGCCGTGGTACTGTGATGATCACCAACTAATGGAGACCGGTGGCAGTGGTGACATTCGAAGGGAGATAAGGGTAATTCAAATAAAAAGTGCACCAATCAATGATTCTTACAAACCATTTTCATACCTCTTGGTCTAAAATTTGAAAAAGCACGCTATGAATCTGAAATATTTATCTTGCCGGGCAATTTGAATGAATTTTCATCTTAAAACATCCAATCATGTCACATGTAACTGAATTTAATGCCTACCGGCAAAAGATGAATGATCGCATCCTAAGCACGGACAATAAAGTGCTTAAGCGATTTTTCAGTCTAGACAATCAGGTCTATCAGGAAGGCTCGCTGCCGGTAAAAACCAAAGAATTACTAGGCCTGGTTGCTTCCATGGTGCTACGCTGTGATGATTGTATCAAATATCATCTGGGTACCTGCTTTCAGATCGACGTCAGCACCGAGGAGATCCTGGAAGTTTTTTCCGTAGCCAATATGGTGGGAGGTTCCATTTGCATACCACATACACGAAGGGCTCTGGAGTATTGGGACGAATTGAAAGCGGAATCGGGTATTTGAATGGATTTATCAATCTCTCCCTGGCGTGCCTTTTCTATAAGGGTACCTCCATTTACCATGAATGGGGTTGATAGAGGTACCCGTAAATGACTCTGCTCTCATTGTAGCTTTTTAAGTGGCAATCATCCAAGTCATTCATATGTGATTTTTAAACATATTGTTAACTTAGCTATTTGGCTTTAATTGAGGGTAATTTGGAGTATTTAGATGATCTTAATGATGTACAAAGGCAAGCTGTGACTACCACAGATGGACCGGTCATGGTGATAGCCGGACCTGGATCGGGGAAAACAAGAGTGCTTACATACCGTATTTCTCACCTCATAGAATCGGGAGTTTATCCGGAACAAATTCTTGCCCTTACTTTTACAAACAAGGCTGCCCGGGAGATGAAGGAGCGTATCGCCAAGGTAGTAGGTGATCGTGCTCGCCGTTTATGGGCCGGCACATTTCACTCTATTTTTGCCAGAATCTTAAGAGTGGAGGCCGGGCATATTGGCTATCCCTCAAATTTTACGATTTACGACACGGCTGATAGCCGTAGTCTTTTGACCCGAATCATCAAAGAGATGAATCTTGACAAAAACAATTACAATGTCAATTCAGTCCGGGCCCGGATATCATCGGCGAAGAGCAACTTAATTACGCCCAGACTCTATGCGCAAGATCAAGATCTATTGGGTGCTGATCGATTTAATAACCGACCGATGTTGTATGCCATTTACAACAAATACGTATCGCAGTGCAAGCAGGCCGGGGCGATGGATTTCGATGATCTTTTATACCGTCTTTATGAATTACTCCAGAAGAATCCAGAAGGTGTTCTGGAAAAATATCGTCAGCGGTTTGCCTATATTTTGGTTGACGAATTTCAAGATACGAATTATCTGCAGTACGCTATCCTAAAGAAATTGGTTTACTACGAAGAGAGCCCACAGAATATCTGTGTCGTCGGAGATGATGCACAAAGTATATATGCTTTTCGAGGAGCCACGATTGATAACATATTAAATTTCAAAAAGGAATTTCCCACATTAAAAACTTTTAAACTCGAACAAAACTATCGATCAACACACTGTATTGTCGAAGCTGCTAATCAAGTCATCCTCCGAAATAAAAAGCAGATTCAGAAGAAGATATGGACTGATAAAATTGACGCCACCAAAATTAAACTAGTAAAAACAGTCTCCGACAATGAAGAAGGACGCCGGGTGGCGGATATGATTGTAGAACATAAAAACCGGTATCATGTCCCTAATAAAGAAATTGCTATACTTTATCGCACCAATGCGCAATCCAGAGTATTTGAAGAACAGTTACGGCGATATAATATTTCATATAAGGTTTTTGGAGGATTATCATTCTACCAAAGAAAGGAAATCAAGGATCTCATTGCTTATCTGCGCCTGAGCATAAATCCTTATGATGAGGAGGCACTGATGCGTGTGATCAATTATCCCAAAAGAGGTATTGGCAACTCCACTTTAGATACACTGACGCAGTATGCAGCTGAAAAGGAAATCACCGTCTGGAGAAGCCTGTTGGAATGCCCACTACCTAAAAAGGCAAAGTCAACTCTATCTGCTTTTGCTAAGTTAATTGATGGTTTTGCTCGGAAGGCAGTTGAGTTGAATGCATTTGAAGCTGCTACACATATTGCCGCCCGGTCGGGTGTGGTTGATGCTTTGCGTGGTGATAATTCGATTGAGGGCATGTCCCGGTTAGAAAATATCACAGCCCTATTGGATGGCATAAAAGAATTCTGTGAGAATGATGAAGCACTGGCAGACACCGAATTAGAGAATGACAGGAGTCTGGCCTCTTATCTGCAAAATATTGCACTGGTAACCGATCTGGACGAAACGAGTGAAGACCGTGACTTTGTAACTTTAATGTCGGTTCATTCCGCAAAGGGTCTCGAATTTGACAGCATTTTTGTTGCAGGAATGGAGGAGAATATTTTTCCTTCCGTACAGGCGCTCGACGAGAAAGATGGTATTGATGAAGAAAGGCGACTTTTTTACGTTGCGATCACTCGTGCCCGTAAATACCTCACTCTTAGCTTTGCAGGATCCCGTTACCGGTTTGGAAAAATAGTTTATAACCAACCCAGCCGCTTCATTGAGGAAATTTCAGAGGAATTGATGGACAGTGCCATACCTCGTAAACCAATGGCTCAGCCTGTGAGATTACGAGCTGCAGTTAAAGGCAACTTTAATCAAAAATCCGCCACCGGAACCAGGCCGGTGACCGAAATGCCGTCAGATTTTTTAGCTGCTGCCCCTCATGAAATTGCCGCCGGAATGCGGGTGCGCCATTTAAGATTTGGCGAGGGCAAGGTATTGAGTATCGACGGATATAATGATGCAAAAGTTGCTACCATCTTCTTTCAAGGTATCGCCAATCCGCAACGGCGCATAATGTTGAAATTTGCCAAATTACACATTGTTGATTCCTAAATCCTGAGGGCGCAGTCTAATGCTTTTTATTATATGAAGGGAAACTCGGTACTGGCAGTCTCAATCGCCCCTTCACATTATTCATCTAATAGAAAATGTATTTCTCAAGTAGACCTTTTTCTTATAATAAGAATGAGCTTATAAGATTTCACGCTCCGGTTTGCAATGCCCTTGACTTCAATTAAAAGTCAAATGTTTTCTAATTGATCGCGAGTCAAATTTGAAAGTACATTTCCTGTATTCAGGGTGCCTGCCGGTTCGAATATCATGACATGGACTTCTGCTCTTGCGACCGGCCGGTGTTCAACACCTTTTGGGACGATATAGAATTCCTGTTCATTTAGGGTAATCACCTTATCATGAAACTCTAAATCGAAAGATCCTTTGATAACATAAAACAGTTCGTCTTCGTCATCGTGCTTATGCCAAACAAAAGCACCCTGGAATTTCACCAATTTAACATGTTGCTTATTTAATTCTCCTACAATCCTGGGATTCCAGTAATCATTAATTAATTTGAATTTCTCGTCAAGATTTACTTTTTCATTAGTCATTTCCCGATTATCATGGATTATAATCCGATTCAACAATAGCCTTTATTCCTTCCCGGTAAGGAGTTGCCTTCATGTTAAATCGATTGAAAAATTTGTCACTATTGAATACGTAGTCGCGGTTATATTGGTACATCATTTCCGGCATTTCCCGCATCACTGGTATAAATAATCCGATCATCTTTACCATCCATTTAGCGGCAACTTGAGCCCGGGGCTTCAAACCCATCTGGCTGGCAATTGTGTCGATCCATTCTTTGCCGGTAAAGGGATCTGGTGCGGTTGGTAAATGCCAGATCTGACCAAAGGCGTCTTTCGTATTACCCAGCATCGCTGTTGCTTTGCCGGCATCGGGAGTGAAGGTAAATGAGTGCTGACAATTTAAAGGTCCCATCCAGTTTGCTTTCTTGCCCTGGCTTAGGGGTTTAAAAACCGTTTCAGTGAGCATGCTGGTGTTTTGGATGCCTGGCCCATAAAAGTCTGCTGATCTGCCAATTAAGGCAGTGAGTGATCCATTCTCGACTTTTTCCCATAACATGCTGGCAATAGCAGATCTGACCTGTCCCTTCTTACTGGGTGGGTTGACCGGAGTATCCTCTGTCATATAATCCAGGTGATTTTGATCATACATGTACATATTGTCAAAAAAGACCAGCCTCGCGTCATGAAGCATACAGGCCTCGATCACATTTGACATACAAGATGGCCAGTGAGTTTGCCAAAATTTGAGATTGTAAGGGAAACCTACCGTCAGATAAACAACCTCAGATCCCTTTACCGCAGTAAACAGTGCTTCTTTATTGAGCAGATCAGCTGAGACTAATTCATCGGTTGGATTGATCGCGGAGGGATTTCTGCTTACCAGCCGAATCCGATCGGTGTAGCTAGCTAATGATCGGGCTAATTCGTTGCCAATTGCTCCGCCAGCTCCTAAAATGGTTTGCATGAGGTTTTATTTTACGATAAAGATATAAATGCCTTCTGAAAGGACAGCTTCCCAGAGTATTGACGTTAGACCAGAAAAATAAAAGAGAAAATTAAGACATGCAAAATGTCACTTTCTAAGATCTGAATGGGATACATCGACGCAACAAGCAATTTGGTCGATTGGCAACCCATTTATGAAACTGATCGGTTGTCCTCTGATGTTTGAATTTGTAAATCAGCAACCAAATGAAATCAAACAACCATTTGCTCCTTTATGGCATTATATCCTTCCTCATCGTAATTGCCGGCTGCGCCTCCCCCGAGCCCATTGATCCTTGCTTAAATCCAAATGATGAACAGGGCTTCCTTTTTGGTCTGATTCATGGGTTTTTAGCTCCACTCACCTTTATCATATCACTTTTTTCTGATGATGTGACCATGTATGCCGTGAATAATAATGAAACCTGGTACAATCTTGGTTTCCTTTTAGGAATAGGCGGATTTAGTGGAGGAATTTTTAAGGGATCACGGAGAAAAAGATAGCGGCCGAAGACCATTTATCTTGCTTTTTCGAAAAAAAGCATCCATCCAACGCCTTTTAACAAATTCGTGACTAAATAGCTTGTCAAGTAGCACCTAGTGCTTATTATTGATCTGGTTGTAACATCGGTTCATTATTTGCGCATAATGAACTAACTTCAGGATCAGAAAACGATCTAGTCATGATGCAAATACTCTCTACTTTTGAGCAGAATAGAAAGAATATAATTGGTCTTTTGCAAAATCACGGTTTGGGCCAGGTAAATTCAATCCCTAGTGGATGTCACAATAACCTGATCTGGAATGCTGGTCATCTTCTCGTGTCTCAGCAGTTTCTGCTTTATCACTTCTCTAGCCTCCCCATGCCGGAGTTTGTGCAGCAACTGGCCCCAAAATATGGTTCTGGTACGACTCCAGATGGCAACGCCAGCCAAAGTGAACTAGATATGATCATTAGTCAACTCAATCTTACTGCCAAGCAAGTTATAAAAGACTTTAATGACGGGCTTTTTAGTACCTACAAGTCTTATACTTCGGAATATTTTGGAATTACCATGAATAATATTGAGCAAGCAATTTACTTTAATACTTATCACGAGGCATTTCATTTTGGATTTATGAGTGCAATTAAGGTTTACCTGAAACAAGACTAATCGTATCTAAAAAACAAGATGAATTTTTCATGAAATATTTATAAGCATAAAATGTCATGATCGATCGACAACTAATTCACCGATGTCTGAAATAGCGTTTATTTTAGACGCACTTTAGCCAACCGGCAATGCTTATCCTGCTGCGATTAAATGATGCATGTACTTCATGTTCTGTTGCATCACTCCTAAAAAACACGAGCCTTCCACTATTGGGAAAAATGTTTTGTTCTTCCCCATTGTCAAGGTATAAGGTAAGGTGCCCTCCATCTTCGATTTTCCAGTCCGCATTTAAGTACAGGACCAGTGAAAATTTTCTTCCTTTGTCACTTTGAAACTGATCCAGATGCCTCTTGTAAAAACTACCCGAGGCATAACTTGCATAGTGAAATTCCAGATCATTTAAACCCGTATAGCAGGTTTCATTTAGATAAGATATAAATCGACTTATTTTTTCCAGAAATAGCCGCTCAAAAGAATCGATGGAATCATTTTCAATCCACTTGATCAGATCACCTCTCACTAAAGTATTTTTCTTATGATCAAATTTGCGACCTATTCCTGCTGGGTTCATGTTTCCCAAGTTCAAGTGGTGAAAAAGATTTTGTTGCAATCCCCTCAATATTGGTGGCTGAAGAAAATGGTCGCTAACACCATATTGTCTGTTTAACAGGCCTTCAATTAAGGCTTCAAATTCAACCTGCTCCAACCCACTCACGACTTCCCTGCTCATCTCTTATAGCCTTAACTGTTTTTCTAAGTCAAGTGGGCGCGAAGATACATCTAAAGTGGACAGGCTGCCATCTTTTTAGTCGATTGGAAAAATGCAAGAGATTGATCTGTAAAAGGCAGACCATAAAGATGCATTTGGAGCTAGTCACACTATTTGTATAATTCTTCTGTCGACTTCTATGGCTGAGTCTTCTATACTGATTTACTCGTAAAGTGGGGATTTTAAGGTGTAGGGTAAATTAGGATTATCACTACTCCCTTCACAAAAGGAGCACACCTGTTGGCAACATAGTCAAATATTCGATCTCAACCAGGCGCTTAAGCAGTCCATCCAAATATCCGGCATGCAGTGGTCCCCATCCTTCCTCATCGAGGCCATGCAAATTGATAATTAGCCATCCGCCGGGACCAGCTAAAAATTCATTCACTTCCCTATCTACAAATTCGTCACAAAAATCGGGTCCATTTGCCCAGCAACCAAGTCGATGGGGTGAATTCCTTGTGGGCATTGCATTTGTTCTGGTGTTCTCCAATATGAGCCTGCCGGAAGTTCGTATCGCCCTGACACGTTGTAAGGCAAATGCATCCAGTTCAGGTGTAGATGCATTAAAGGCAAAATTATAAACGGCCTCTTCCGCAATGTACCCTTCGAGATGCGATTCAAAATAATCCAGACATTTATCGATATTTTCTTTTGCTTTAGTAATCGGCACTTTAGTTAGGTTTAGGTGCTCCCATGTGTGGGGCATAACTTCGTGTCCACGAAATTTCAGGTGATTCCAGTCCTCGAAGTTTCCCATCAATTCCGGCAATATCCATTTATCCACTGCATTAAAGCTACTCATATGACCGCTTGCTATCACATTAAAACAGGCACTGAGATCATATTCCTCGTAAATTTCAGCAATGCGATAGAATGATTTTTTAAATCCATCATCAAAGCTTAAGGTCAAAGCATGCGTTTTTGCAGATTTTTTCCAGCGACCCAGACCATATGTGGCACTACAAATGGCAGCGGATTTAATAAATTTTCTTCGTTTCATTTTTTGAGGTCCTTCTGATTTTTTGAAATATTGTGCTGCACTAATTGCTAAATCCGTCAGGCCTTAGCTGCCGCCATTCGCTTTTTAACTTTTTGATTCCGGTGGCAGGCGGCAAATCTTGCCAGACCGGACCTTCATCCTGGATTTCCCTTAAACGTTTTTCTAACATTCTCATATAAGATTCAGCCTCAGTCAAATCCGAAAATTCGATTCCGTATTCTTGTCCGGGATCGGTTTCCAAATCATAGATTACAAAATCCTCGAGGCTCATATTTTTTATGGCATGCATGTCTGGGGCTGTAAATGCATGGGTGAATTTGGTGGTGTCGAGATCTTTCCCCAAAACTGAGTAACGACCAATGCGCATAGCCATCTCCGGACTGGTGCGATAAAAGAACCAACTCAAGGGTTTCTTCCGTTTAAAATCACGGTGCATAATCAGTGGCCAAATATTTACACCATCAAGCTTTTCCTCATCCGGATGTTGCAATGCTGACAAATGACAAATTGTAGGCATAATATCTACTAATCCTACAGGCTCGGAAATTACTTGCTTTGGCAACACTTTCCCTTTCCAGTATAAAATGCCCGGGACCCGGATACCACCTTCATAAATAAAACTTTTCCCACCCAATAATTTCCCATTCGAGCCATTGCGATATGACCCATTATCAGATGCAAATAAAATTAAAGTGTTGCCACTTTCCATGTCATTGCTCATTGCCTCTAATAACCTTCCAACGGCCCGGTCCATGTTCTCGATATTAGCAAAATATTCAGCGTCCTGGGTACTGTGCTGAGCGTATTTTGCTATTAATTCCGGTGGTGATGCGACGACTTTGTGCGGTTCATGAAATGCTACATAGAGCAGATAGGGTTTGGGATCTTTGCTGATGGTTTTCAACCAACTGATTGCCTCTTCAACCACCAGGTCGCACGAGTATCCCTGCAAAAGGCCAACCGGTTTACCATTCCTTACGAAATTCACCGGATCTAAGTGACTGGGAATTGCATTGTTTTCTGTGCCAAAGGAATAATCGAAACCTTGATCGTGAGGTTGTGGCTGGTTGAGTTCCGGGTTTTGCGGAAGGCAACTGACGTGCCATTTTCCAAAATGTCCGGTATGATATTTTCTCTCCTTTAACATCTCAGCGAGGGTTAATTCCTCAGACCTCAAGTGCATGGGATGATTTGGCGCCAGATAATTGTACATACCTACTTCGGAAGGTTCTCTTCCGGTGAGCAATCCGACCCGGGAAGGGGAACAATTGGGTGCCGCTGCATAAAAATCAGAAAATCTTATACCGTTAGAAGCCAACCTGTCGATATTGGGTGTGTTAGCAATTCCGCCGTAACATCTTAAATCACCGTAGCCAAGATCATCGGCCAGAAGAATGACAATGTTCGGAGGCTGGCTTGAATCAGAGCAGGAAAGGATTAAACTACCTACAGAAAGTAAACTGCAACTGATGAGGGCAGAGAAAAAAAAGGACTTGCTTTTCATCCTATCAAGATTACGAATTTAATGCACATTTTCTTCAATAAAATTGCAGTACTCAAAAAGTCTTCTACTTCACAAAATATTTCCTTTAGCTTAATGCAGGATGATCAACGATGATTCCGGTCACCTAAGATAATCTAGATTTGTATTTTTAATCATGACGGTATCTAAGAATTCGGTGTCTTTTTATTGGCATACAATATGTCTCCTTTTATTTTATTCTTTTCTGCAATGTAATGGCCCAGTGTCGAGCTCTGCAAATAAGCAGAAGTTACTACAAACGGATGGGCTTGTCGCCTTTTGGGACTTTAGCAGGGCTGTTGATGAAGGCTGGTTTTCGCAAGGTTCTGCCGGCAGTTGTCCTCTTTACCTGAAAAGAATTGGAGATACCACTACCTATTCCGCCTTTAGTTGGCCATACCATGATTTGGAATCTGAAATAAAATTTGATGAAAGTGGACCTCTTGGCAAGGCAATTCGCTTTAATCGTGGATATATTTATGGCGAGGTTCCAAGAAAATACTTTGACCGAATGCCTCTGGATATACATGGGCATCAACCATTTACAATGATTGCGTGGGTGAAATTTTTTGGGCATCGCCATCTCGTGGCAGGGATTTGGGATGAGGGCGGCTGGTCGAAATATGCCGGACGTCGTCAGTATGCTCTATTCGCGGGTTTATTCAATCAAGATGGAGTCATTGGACATATTAGTACTACAGGTGCCGCCAGTTACCCTCAGTCGGAGATCGCTGGTTCACAATATGCCAGAATCCGGGCGATTGACCCCATGCCTTTCCTGGATAATGAATGGATTGCCATGGCGATGAGTTATGATCCAAATGAACAATTAGTGCGAGCATATTTAAATGGAAAAGCGACGGAATATCGTCTAACGGATCCGGTAGCTCAAGATGTTTTTAATTATCAGGAAATCCAAAAGGCCAATCCTTTAGATTTTCCCGGACCTATTTATAGCCCCAGGGCGATGATCCTAAAGTTTAATGGCTACAATATAGAAGATGATTTCGTCTGTGAGCATCAGTTATATGTAGACCTGGATAAACAACTATTAAATTACAGACGCCATGATGTCGGCAATATTCAAGATTCCTTCCGGATTATTTTTGATGTGCACAGAATGGGAGTTACGATTTTACCTGCCCCACTGACTTTTATTGCCGTGCCGGGACACAGTGTCTCTTTTGGAACAGTCGCGACGGTGCAAGCTTCCGATATCTTAATAGTGTCCCTCCATAAGCTGCAATCGGGTCAATGGACACAGGTAGGCTCCACGATTAATCGTACGGTCCAGGAAGGTGCTCCATTTACGATGGGAAGGGCCTTGGGTCTGGCATCTGAAGAAATTGAACATGGGTCACAATTGTATATTGACGGAGTGGCCATATTTGATCGGGTTTTATCAGAAGAGGAACTCATGACACTGAGTTTTGTGCAAGAGTCCATATCCAGTGAATAAAACTAAAGATTTGTATGCGCGATTTATGAGATCACTAATTTATTTACATCGATTCTTAATGTTGGAAAATCCTAAAAATGTGACCTGTGTTTTGGATTTTTTCCCGTCTTTGGAACCGACTATGGATATCAGGAAGAGCTAAATTAAGTCTAGATGGGGAGCACCTAAAGAATCCTGAAAGTTTTAACTGATTGATTAGACCCGGAAGGAGCCCGCCCTCCAAAAATAATATGGAACTTTAGCCGATTCAAGTGGAATTTAAGTGTAGAAAGCGATCTTCTAGTCGAAATTCACCGTGATACTTTTACCGGCATACACTCCTTGTGGCAGCTCAATTTGCAATAAACTGGCCATATGGTCATTTTCGAGAGTGCGATAGAAGTCCCCCTTTATATGATAATCTCCCGATATGGTAACCAAGATACTGCGTAGTTGCCGGGAGGGATCCGATACAGTTAATTCTTTTATTTTATTTCGCTCCGTCTTGACCATAATCATACCTTGACTATGCAACTCCAATTTTATTCCATCGGATAAATTTAAACTGCCTGCTTTATAAAAAACTGCCTGACAAATATTAAGTCCGGAATGATTAACTGCTTGAAGATCTTTACTATTAGCCAGTATATCAATGTCGCGGTCATTTATTGCAGTGCTAGCTAAAACTTCCTCGGCAATGTCTGGCACAACGATGTATTGATAAGATGCGCCATCGGGACTTTTTCCATGATCAAACCAAAGGGTAAAAACATCCGTGCTCACTATCTCATCGGAAATATTTTTTTGATCAGTGATGTCAGACCAACGTCCCTGCTCCTCCCGGTTGGAAATTTGAATAGTTCCCGGTTCGGGAAATATGTAGCCAATCCGGTCGTGAAAAACCCACTTGATACCGCCTAACTCATGTCTTCCTCTGGCAAGTATTTTCCTTTCGCTGTCCTGCATAATGCTGACATCGGATCGCATTAATACTTGATTGATCGTTGTATTAACGGGCAGATTGGGTTCGGAAGAAATATCAGTTCCCAGGCAGACATATTCATCGCCAAAAAAGAACCACGATTTTTTTGCTTTTATCAGATCATGGGGACTTCTGAAATCAAAAGCGGCGGCACCCAGACTTCCATCGGTGACCGCTCCGACAAAATCAGTCAACCCATCCAGTTGTATTTTATCCGGGCCGGGTAGCTCGGATTTCTGCATGATTGTAGTGCCCGATATTTTCTGCCAGTCATATACAGGCCATATATTATGATATTCATCCCCCTGTAGCATTAGATAGTTGGTGCCATCAGCCCGGTGGTGTGTAGTTTTGCCAGGACCATTATATGGTTTTTCCATATTGCGATTCCTGGTGGAAAACATCCTGACCGTTGTGTAGTAGTTCGGTCGCTGAAAAACGAAATGCTCTGTTTGCCAGAAAAATTTGCAGAAAGATAAAGAAGGCTTAGCGTCTCCTTTTCTTAATTTCATTATTTCCTCCAACTCATCTTTGCGATATTCCGTACTGAGCAATAGTCTTTCTATCTCCACAACATCATGTGGTTTAAAATCCGATTTATGAGATATACTGCGATTTTTCACACTGATATCAGTATATATCCCGTACACCATTTGTTTGTAAATGCCATCGAGATAATAATCAACCAGGTGATTAATTTTCTCCACCGAAAATTTATACTTGGTATCGGCTACATAATATGACCATTCTCCAAAAGCATTGGCATACTTACCATAACCATAGGAAGTTGTATTATTCACCCGGTCATGTCGATGATGAAAACTATAGTCATGCTGCATACCCCGTTTACCGGTACTAAATTTTACTTCTCCTTCAATGAGCCGGATGATATCATCGAATTTATTTTTATCCCCGACAAAAAGCAGATTCTTGGCCAGTATCCCAGCAATCACGATCCGGTCACCACTAGGCCTGGCACCAGATGCATTCATATGTGCACGGCCGATTATTGGCTGAGCGGCTTTTACCAAACTATCAGGTAATTCGTCACCAATAAGCAACATGACATTGACCAGGTTGGTGGGAGTAGATATCTGATTGTTATGCCAATTGTCGCCAAAGTAATCATAGTCAGTCCAGTTTTTCAAAGATTTAATGATACTATGTTTTATCTCAGGACTCCGGAAATATTTTGATTGGGAATTTTGATAAGCTTTGGCCAAATACACCAGATTGTAAGTATGAAAGCGATGTGGGAAACCGGCAGTCCGGCTGAGGTCTGCATAATCAATGCCTGAGAAACTCCCATCGTCAAGCATTGTTGAGAGAATTTCTGCAACCCGGTCGTCCCTCACATCATCCTTCATCAACTCGGCAACTACCCTCCCCTTGACAATGTCGAAGTCGTCTATTTGTGCGAGTGCATTTCCATGAATGATGCACAAAGCGAAAAATCCAATTACTATTTTTCTGGTGAGAAACATATGTCTCTATAGCTCATTCTAGTTAGTTGAAAGTACTAAAAAGTAGACAAATCTTTTGTCAGGCTTCCTCGAGACCACTCCCAACTGCCGTTATCTGTGAAAACATTAGAGATCCTCTTCTGGGTTATCATCTCCCGCTCTATTGACAAACCACATTCGTAATTCTCCCTTGCCCTTCACATTTATTTTTCCGCGGGTTTCGAAATTAAAATTTGGATCGTTTTTAATTAGCTGATAGGTGTCATCTGATACATTTACTTTCCCTACCAAGCCCTGTTCCTCCATTCGGGAAGCAGTATTGACAGTATCACCCCAAACATCGTATTGAAATTTCTTAATGCCAACAATTCCAGCAACGACCGGGCCGGTATGGATGCCTACACGCATTTCAAAAAAAACGTGATTTTGATTCTTCTGATCTTGCTGGCGAAGTACGATATAAGACTGCATTTCAAGAGCTGCCATGACTGTCCTTTGCACCGAATTTTCCGAAGGTACTGGGAGGCCACCTGCAGCCATATAGGCATCGCCAATTGTTTTGATCTTTTCAATTGAATATTTCTCGCAAATAAGATCAAATGCCTTAAAACAATGATTGATTTCGGCGATCAATTCCGATGCTGACAATGAGGCTGATTTTTCGGTAAAACTTTTAAAGTCGGTAAATAAAATGGATACCAATTCATAGTCACGAGCGGCGGCTTCACCTTTTTCTTTGAGTTCCTCGGCAATTTCGGCGGGTAAAATATTTAGTAACAGATTCTCTGAGCGTGCCTTCTCCACCTCGAGGATGGCTTTAGATTTTTTTACAAATTGCCACCGGCTAAAAAACCCACCGGCAAGCAGGAGAAAGAAGATCCCGGCTCCAATAGCCATATTTCTATTCATGTCCTTCTTTTGGACTTCAGCCTGATGAGCCAGTTGAATATTCATTTCCTTTTCTGCCTGCGTCAGGCTATCTGCCATTACTTGCCGGGCAAATTCCATCTGCTGTAGATTTATTGCCGCTTCCTCTGACTGCATACTATCAATAAATTCGAGCATCGATTCATGGTACTCCAATGCAGCTTTAATATTTCCAATTTGCTTGTTTGCCCGGTAGAGACATTCACAGGAAGCCATTTGATTCCCCAGGTCGCCCAGGCTTGTAGCCAGGGCCAGACTTTTTTCACACTCCCTGATTGCGAAAGCAGGTCGGCTCTGCTTATCAAAAATATCGGCAATGGCCAATAATGTGGCAGCACTCCCCTGAGCGTCGTCGATTTCACTACTAATCTCTAAAGACCGTTCAAGGAATTCCAATGCTTCATTGTCATTGCCCATGTCAGCATAGGCATAACCAATACCTGCATGTCCGGATGCAATACCCAGTTTGTCTCCTGATTTTTCGTAAATCACCAGTCCTCTTCGGAAATACTCCAATGCCTCGTCAAATTCAGAACGGGCTAGATAGACGTGACCAATATTTATGTACATGGCAGCATTCCTGTCCGGATCAGTCAGTTGCTCATTGATCGATATACTTTTGAAATAGTATTCGAGAGACTTTTCATACTCTTCATTGGCCCGGTACAGACTTCCATATTCATTATAGATGGCACCGATGCCTACCAGATCATTTAATTCTTCAAAAATCTTTAGACTACGCTGATAGAATGACAGGGCACTGACTATATCTTCATTGTCATGATAAATATATCCTGTTCTCATTAAGATATCAGCGGCACCTTGCTTGTCGCCAATCTCCTCACTCAATTGCAATCCGGCCTGATAGGACTCCAAAGCTTTGGGATAATTACCCATTCTGAAATATGTATAACCGGATAATTTTAAGGCGTCCACCATTCCTATTCTATAGTTGGCCTTTTCGCTGAAATCAAAAAGTACGTCAGCCAATATCAGTGCACTATCCGGTTGGGAATAGAAAAAGTTTTGGTAGATGAACTCCTTGAGTGCTATGGCACGTACCGAATCTACCTGCATCTGATCTTCCCAAATGTTGTATAAAGAGTCTGTCTTGCCCTGGGCAAATGCCATACAGCTCCAACATGTGAAAATAAACGGTGTTATGAGTTTATACATACTCCTGACAAAGTACGAAGGCAAAATGTTTCATAAATTTTCAAGGATTTGATCAAGTGCCGTACCCTTATATTCAGATAATATACCTACATACTATTTCATACAAAGTGTACGGCGTCGTCAAATATTTTCCCTGTCTCAACCGCTTTGTCTAAAAGTTCCTCGCGATAATTGATCGTAAGCAGGCTCCTCCATTGGATCTGACCACCGGAAATCTTATGCGTCTTGTTTCGCGAAAACCTTCTTCAACAAGGCCGATACACGTTTGGCGGGATCCTGTCGGATGGCCAACTCCTCTTTTTCTACCATATCAAAAAGGCCGTTCAGAGCTTCTCGTGCCACATAATCATCTAACTTGGGATTTACTTTATCCACAAAAGGTATCTTATTATAGGCAGTAACTGCTTTTTCCCAATATTCTAATGCATTTAGATGATTGAGGGAATTGACTATTTCCGGTTGGAATGCATCGTAAAGGCCCTGATAAGTGTTATCATGCAAGTAGGTTGTAGCTGCATTATTTTGCCCCAATAGAATATTGAGCGCATCATCAAAAGTCATAGATTTGATGGCATTGACAAAAATTGGTTTAGCACTTTTAGCCGCATCCTCGGCGGCACGATTTAACTTTTTTACGATCTCCTCCTCGACATTAGAAAAGCCGGGAATCACCTTTAGCTTATCGGTCACCTTACGTGCTTCAGCCGGCAGTAGTATTTTGTAAGCACTGGCATAATACCCATCTTCCCGGGAAAGCAATTCGGATCCTTTAGAAATCCCAATCGTAAGTGCCTCTTTTAATCCACTCGCGATTTCTGCCGAAGTAGGTTCCCCCAGTACAGTTCCTTGTACTTGCTGCAACACTTCACAGGAGAAAAATGAGACCGTAATGGCCAGCAATGCAATTCTAATCGTCATATTTTGTTGTCTTTAAATTATCAATTGAAAATAATATGAGGGTGATGACCTTTTTGGTGAAAATAAAAATATCGGTTATTAGCAATTTTCCTTGTCATACGTAGTGTAGACGAATCATGGAAGTAAATAATTGTTATTGAAATGATAAAAATCGTTGTTCAACTTTGCATCTCAACCAATGCATAATCTACCAATCCACCCAGCAGGGGATTCATCTTACGAATGGAAATCTTACAATGCGCTACTTCTGGCAATCCGCAAAGATCATCGAGGATCGATTTAGCTACGGTTTCAATTAATCTTACCGGTTTAATCATCCGGTCTTTACAGATGCCATATATAGTCTCATAATTGATGGTATTGGTGAGATCGTCTGAAAGAGTGTGCAGATCTAGCTCTGTTTGTATAATCACGTCAACTTCGTAATTGTTTCCGACAGACTGTTCCTCGGCATAATAACCATGAAAACTATGAAATCGCATACCTTTTAGAGCAATCGTAACCATTTTGGATAAACTTAGTACCGCGGCTCAAGCTAATAATAATATTTTTGTGTAAATGTAAATTGTCATAATTATGCCATCTACGGGTGAAGATAGATACCGGGCCCATGATTACTTTGGAGTGGATGAACTCCTTCAGGAAGACCATATCCTGGCACGACAATCCGTACGTGATTGGGTAAAAAATTCGGTGAGTCCGATTATAGAGGACTATGCCAATCGTGCGGAATGCCCCGTTCACTTATTTCGGGAATTGGGTGAGATTGGAGCGTATGGACCTAGTATCCCGGCTCAATATGGTGGCGGTGGGATGGATGAAATAGCGTACGGTATTATCATGCAAGAATTAGAGCGTGGTGACTCGGGAGTCCGGTCGATGGCTTCCGTACAAGGATCTCTGGTCATGTATCCTATCTTCCGCTTTGGATCAGAAGCCCAGAAACAAAAGTATCTGCCTAAACTTGCAACCGGTGAACTCATAGGCTGCTTTGGGTTGACTGAACCGAATCACGGCTCGAATCCCGCTGGCATGGAGACGTACATTCGCGAAGATGGAGACTCCTATATACTCAATGGCAGCAAGATGTGGATCACAAATTCTCCTATCGCTGATTTGGCAATCGTTTGGGCAAGAGATGAAGCAGGTAAGATTCGCGGAATGATTGTCGAAAAAGACAGTAAAGGTCTTAGTGCCCCAGCTATTCATGGAAAATGGTCATTACGTGCATCGATCACGGGAGAATTGGTGTTTGAAGACGTCAGAGTACCTAAGGCACAGATTTTTCCTGATATTGAAGGTTTAAAAGGTCCATTGTCTTGTCTCAGTAAAGCACGTTATGGCATTGCCTGGGGAGCAATTGGAGCGGCTCTGGATTGTTATGATTCCGCTCTTCGTTATTCAATAGAACGGGAACAATTTGGGAGACCAATTGGCGGATTTCAACTAATACAGAAAAAACTTGCAGAAATGATCACGGAAATAACCAAAGCACAACTGCTGGTTTGGCGATTGGGTAGTCTGGCTAATGAGGGCCGGGCGAGACCGGCACAGATCTCGATGGCCAAGCGGAATAATGTGCACATGGCACTTGAAGTGGCAAGAGAGGCCCGGCAAATTCATGGAGGAATGGGTATAACTAACGAGTATCCCATCATGCGTCATATGATGAATTTAGAGACGGTGCTGACTTACGAAGGCACGCACGATATTCACTTGCTAATAACCGGACATGACGTGACCGGCCTTAATGCATTTTCATAATTTGGGTATGGTGCATGATCCAAATTACTAGCCTGATATCGAAAATTAATCGGTCTTACACCACTATAGGTCTAACAAACGTTAATTTCTTATTAAACAACTTTAGTCGCTAAACGAATTTTTTATAATTTTTGCTTGAAAAGTTGATCATGAAGGTCTTTTACGCTATCAACTTGATACTATTTGTGGTGAGTTTTGGAGACAAAGCATTGGCC
>JABDLW010000458.1 GCA_013001805.1 Saprospiraceae bacterium
AGACTGAACATCACTGATCTAATTTATGCACAAATAATCCACTCCTCAGTTTGGGTTCAAACCACGTCACTTTGGGTGGCATGATCAAATCATTGTCAGAAATATTGATGATCTGCTGGATGCTCACCGGAAACATAGAAAATGCCACTTTCATCTCACCACTGTCCACTCGTTTTTCCAATTCCCCCAGACCGCGCATACCGCCCACGAAATCAATCCTCTTATCGTTTCTCAAATCTACAATATCAAACAGGGGTTCCAGAATATTTTTCGACAAGATCGTGACATCAAGCTGCCCGATCGGATCATTCTCAACAAATGTGTTTTCCCGGGCAGTTAGTTTAAACCACTGATTATTTAGATACATGCCAAAGGTGTGCAATGTTTCTGGCTTATATTGCGCCTGCTTCCGCTCAACTATAAAATTCTTGGATAAGCTGCGCAGCAGATCAGATTCGGAGAGACCATTGAGATCTTTTACCACCCGGTTATAATCCAAAATCTGCAGCTGATGATCAGGAAAGAGCACAGCTAGAAAATAATTATCCCTGCCACCATCGCAAGGTTTGCCGTTTCTAACATTACGTAACTCCCGGCCCACCTCGGCATTTGCAGAGGTACGATGGTGACCATCTGCAATATAAATATCGGGAACATCTGATTTAAAAGTGTCCGTGATTTCTTCCAGCATTGATGGTTCGCTAATGACCCATGCTTTGTGCCGGATACCATCGTCGGCAAGAAAATCGTAGACCGGTTCAGTCTTTTTGACACTTTTCACAATCCGATCAATCAGCCCCACACTGGGATAAGCAAAAAATACCGGTTCATAATTCAATTTACTGGTACGGATATGATTTTTCCGGTCTTCCTCCTTATCTGTTCGAGTGAGCTCGTGTTTTTTGATAACATTATCAAAATAATCATCAATGGAGCAGCAACCTACCAGTCCGGTTTGCTCATGACCATTCATATTTAATTGATACAAATAAAAGGCAGATTTTGATTCTTGTACAAGGATCCCTCGCTGCATCAACTCATCAAAATTCTGCTTTCCCCTGGTATAAATTTCTGGAGAATAGGGATCTATGTCTTCTGGAAAATCGATTTCGGGTTTGATCACATGATAAAATGAGATCGGATTACCTTTTGATTCCTCTTTCGCTTCTTTGGCATTTAGAACGTCATATGGTCTGCAGGCTACATCCTTAGCATGCTTCTTCAGAGGCCGGATTGCTCTAAAAGGTAAAAATATCGACATGGTTACTTATGATTCTACTCGATTGAAAATTCTTAAGAAGGGTCAAATGTAGAATTTCATTGATTACTCACCAAAATAAGATGTAAATCTGACCGGAAAATCGCAGGATGCTGACACTAAATCACTGTTAAAAATCTAAAAAAGCGCTGGTGAGATAGGGTCTAAACGTTTTGGTCGCGCTCAAACAACAAGGCTACCCATTCATTTTGTGTCTTCTGCTTTATTTTGCGAAATCCAGCCTGGGCCAATTGGGTTTCGATTTCGCTCAGCGGATGAAAATAGGTAAGGAAGGCCTTACCTCGCACCATTTTCTGCCAGTAATAATCTATGCGCATCAGGATATATACCCACCAGGCATTGCGTGGTAAGTTGATTGCGTACCACCTCCTGGCCTTGGCACTGGAAAGCTGCACCAAACTGCGATAGTCGGGATAGCAGCAAATCACCTTATCCAGGGTAATCAAATCGGCTTCAGCAATATCCCTGTGCACGGAAGTAAAGTCGCCGATAAAGCTTCTTGATTTTGCCACCACTTCCTGCCGGACCGACTCTTCTCTAAATTGTTTAATGTACGCCGCCGATATATCATTGATTTCGGCATAGCGGATCCCTTTGGCAAAGAGTTCAAAAACTACTGCCCCAATGCCACCACCGATATCGAGTAATGTCTGTCCTTGCAAAGGCAGTTGGTCAATGACAACAAATAAAGGCCGGGAACTTTTCTTGACCCCATTCTTCCGATAGTCATTTAAATCTGCCAATGCCTTCTGACTATCAAAAAGGTCTGAATAATCCTGAGTGCGGCAGCAATGCATATTTTCTCTTTGGTCTAAATTACATTAATTGTATCAAAAAAAAGAGGGGCACGAAGCCCCATCTTTAACCTAATTTATCTCAGGCAAAATATCCATGGTTTTCCCTGAAATATAAAATCCCGTAAGAATTTATTGTCGTACTAACGCTAATGCTCGTCTTCCTGAAACCCGGTGCGGCGGTAGCCTTCGACATGATAAATCGTTCCTGCATCATCAGAAAATTCAACATCGAAGGAAATTCCGTCAGTCATATTACCCCCGGTTGTTTCCGTGTTGCCTTTGGTAATTACGCCGTTGGTCACCGTAGCGGTAATATCATAATATTGCTCAGATAAACCCGATCCACCGAATGACAAGGTCTCCGGATTCACTGGTGTGCGCAACTTGAAACTCCAGGTATGCTCAAGGTCATCCAGCCACATTTCTGTTGTATTATTTGCTGCGGTGTTGTATGTGGTGATAATATTGTACCCAATACCATAAATATCTTCACCATCTACTGTGAAAGTCACCCACCATTCACCGGTCATCTCTTCAAGAGCAACGCCCTCGATAGCCGGTGGGTCGGTAAGGTCACAGGACACGACTCCTAATAACATCGATAGAAAAAATATAAATTTAATTTGTTTCATGTCATTTAATTTAATTAGTCAACTTGTGTTAATGTCACCTCAAATTCTCCATTGCCAAAATTGGCGGATCCTACATAGGTAATCGTTTTCGTGGCCGGATCGACTTTGAAGTTTGAAATCTCCACCGTATTTCCCCAAATCGGAAAAACTCCAATGGCCTCGGCGACAAAATCATTCGCAGCAATGTCGTTAGCCCTGACCACAGCGCCGTAAGCCGTATAGCCTGGTCCAAACGAGCGTCCGTAATCGTAGTAGCCACCAAGCGCATTGGAAATCCCATAGGTCCCATCACCAAAATCAGCCACATAAATGGGACCCAGGTTTTCGTATCTCGGATCAAAGGAACCACCTCTGATCACGGTGGAAATATACTCACCTTCAATACTACTCACAAAATCTCCTTTACAGGGATTGATATCTACAGTTCGATTCGCCGTACCCGGGAATCCGTCTTTGTTAATCGCAGAATACTGTACAACGTAGATATCTGGAATCTCTGTATTAATATCGGTTCCATCGGTTTTATTAAAAAACCGTCCGGATATTTCTGTATCGAAATTAATCTCTGTTCCCTCTTCCTCGACTCTTGCTCCTGGCAGTGTAAAAGATTCGCCACAGGCGATTTCATATTCGGTTTCACCTTCCAGAATGAAGTCAGGAAAATAAGTAATCCGGGAAAGAGGTGCAATGTCGGAGCTATCCTTACAACCGACCACAAGTATCAGGGTACAAAGCAGATAAAGCGCACCTCGTATTTTATCAAATTTAATTTTCATTTTACTTGAATTTTTTCAAAAATGTTAATCATTAATTTGCCCACCATACCGGCACCGTCAACGGCACTTCAGCAGGAGTGTTTTGGTTTGTTCTTCGCGAATATGCCGGGAAAATCAACCGCTTGGGGAATGCCCCTCCGGTTACACCAGCAATAGAATAGGTAAATTCCCCAGGCACATAATTTCCATCATCAGATGAAACAGGAGAAATGGCGGGGATACCAGTTCGGTTATGATCAAAGAAAGACTCATAGCCCATTTCTACCGACGCCGCCCATTTCTGGGTAATAATCGCTTTTAAATTGGCATTAAAATCACCATCCGGATATGCGTAAGCAGCTTCGAGTATACCTGAACAATCGGCACCTACCCTACTGCAAGCGTCCAGAACTGCCATTTCATAAAATGCCTTGGCTTGTGCTGGGTCACCATAACGCAAGTGAGCTTCCGCCAGCATAAATTCTACCTCATCCTTAGCGAAGAAATAAAAAGGTGTCGTGGGACTAAAATTGGCGACATCTACCAGGCCACCATCAAGTTGACTACCGGGAATATCAATATCCCCTTGTCTTAAACCAAAATGGCCTCCCGACCCTGCTGTAAAGTAAATATCCAGACGAGGATCATCAAATTCCTGCAGCCAGGACAAAAATGTTCGGCTAGCACGCAAATTGGTAGCGACATTTAATTGACGCACATTTGTCTCGTACAGAGGATAGCTCTGATCGGTAATGTCACTAAAAACATCAATTTTTGCATCCTGGTCGAGAAAGTTATCTTCAGCCAATAAAGCACTGATTGCGGAACTGGCCCCAGCATCATTTACTTTAGTTTGACGTAACCACATTTTTAGTTTGAGGGTATTGGCAAATTGGGTCCAGGCCCTTCTCTGCGATGCCAATCCACCTGCCCCAAACACAAAATCCGTCTGAATCCATGTATTCGATGCTGAAGAAAGATCAAGTGCCAAAGCTGCATCAAGTTCACTTATCAAGCCTTCGTAAACCGTCTTACCGTCATCAAATTTAGGTTGAGTGACACCTGTCTCGGCAGATAAGGCTTCTGAATACGGCAGTTGATCATATAAGTCAACCAGAATCTGATAGGTATATGCCTTTAAGCACACAGACATCAGGAGTAGATTGTTGTTTTCGTCCGCACGGGCACCTTCGATTACCCGATTCAAATCAACTAAGGCATCGGAATAAAGCTCTCGCCAGGGGATGCCATAATCGCCATCAGCTCCGGTCAGAGAATATCGATCTTCGTCACGATATTGTGAGGCGACATGGCTCTGAGTCCAGTGTTGCGACCAGATGCCACCTACTACGCCAAAATAACCATTGACGCTACCGGCAATATGCATTTGAGCCGAGGGCAAAACTAAATCGCCATCAACAGAACTAGGTGAATTGGGACTATCATTTATATCTAATGCATCCGAACAGCTGACGAAGAACAAAATCATCAACAATTGGAATAAATAGATTCCTTTATTTTTCATTTTCATGTTATTCAAGATTTATTAAATACCTAATTTCAAACTCACACCATAACTGGCATTGGTAGGAATAGCGGAGAATTCACCAATCTGGCTTGCCAATCCAACTCCAAAAGTCGATCCTTCCGGATCTACAAAATGGTTCTCTGACGGCGTCCATAAAATCAGGTTCCGACCGACCAGTGAGATGCTTGCGTTACGAATTGCCGCTCGACCAAGCAAACCATCCGGCAAATCATAGGTGAGAGACACATCTCTTAGCTTAAAGAAAGTGCGGGGTAACACATGATTTTCTTCATGTGTGGGTGAATTGGATCCCCAATAAGTAAATATATTGGAACGGTCGATCGCGGTGGTATTTTCCGAATAAGTACCATCACCAT
>JABDLW010000477.1 GCA_013001805.1 Saprospiraceae bacterium
GACCTTGAGGCCTTTGGGGCCAGGGATACACCGTGTGCCAAATCAGTGAGCCCGAAAGGTAGCATGAACATCGATGCCCATGTGGCGACTAGCAGTGGCTGCATACTTAAGTTGCTGAATTGCCCAATCGGTACGTGCTTTGCTATTGCCTCGTACAGCAGGGGGAGCAAACCCATCAAACATGACATCATATGCGGGATTCACCGCTACTAACTGGCCCTGCAAATGGGAAGACAGCTCAGTGATTTCAATACCATACTGTTTCGCCCTGCCTTTGAATTCATCGCAATAATCTTTGCTTTCACCGGCTTTCTTAAGATCAATAATTCGACCGTCCCAAGTTGGTATTTGTACTCCCTTGTAGCCATGATTGCTAGCCCACTGGCATAAATTTTCCAAGGAATTGTAAGGTGGTTCATCACCGGCAAATTGAGCTAAAAAAATAGCAGGACCTTTAATATTCTTCATTCGATAGGTTGGTTTATAGATTATTCAAAAGAGAGCCATTTTTGATCGCTGGCAGATGCCTCGACCACTTTAGTTACAAACTGCATACCTCGGACTCCATCGGCAACAGACGGAAAATCATCGTAGATTGGATCTACTTCTTTCCCCTCTATTCTAGCTTGAAGACACTTAGCTACATTTCGATAGATGTTCGCAAATGCCTCCAGATACCCCTCAGGATGACCAGAAGGCAGTCGTGTATGTGCCTGAGCACTTGCGCAAAGTGCACCCACTCCAGTTCTTACCACTCGCATCGATCCCTCCAATGGTCTCACGACCAGACTATTGGGTTCTTGCTGTCTCCATTCGATGCCAGCTTTGGTCCCATATATTCTAATTCGCAGGTTATTCTCCTCACCGGCTGCTATCTGGCTGGCGAACAAAATGCCTTTAGCCCCATTTTCAAAATTTAATAAGACACTTCCATCGTCATCTAATAGCCTCCCTGGCACAAATATGTTAAGATCGGCACACATCTCCGTGATCCTTAGCCCCGTGATATATTCAGCCAGGTTTTCTGCGTGGGTCCCAATATCACCCATACTTCCAGCCAGACCAGATCGTTTTGGATCGGTACGCCAGGAAGCTTGCTTTTGATCGCTGTCTTCCAGCTTGGTACTAAGCCACCCCTGAGGATATTCCACGACGATCTTTCTTATGTCCCCCAACTCGCCATTTGCTACCATATGCCGGGCTTGTTTCACCAGCGGATAGCCCGTATAATTATGCGTTAGTGCAAACAAAAGGCCCGTTCTTGCTACGGTTTCCTGAAGGTCGTGAGCCTCCTTCATGTCAAAGCATAGAGGTTTGTCACAAACAACATGAAATCCATTTTCAAGGGCCATTTTGGCGGGTCCATAATGGACATGGTTTGGTGTAACAATGGAGATAAAATCCATTCGGACATCTGGAGGCAATCCTTTTTCCTTTTCAATCATCTCAGTATATGAATTGTACACCCGGGAAGGATCCAAATAAAAATCTTCACCTGAAGCCTTCGATTTTGCCGGATCGCTGCTAAATGCACCACAAACCAATTCTATTTCTCCATCCAGAGCCGCTGCCATTCTGTGCACCGCTCCAATAAAGGCACCACGACCGCCGCCGACCATGCCCATCCTGATTTTTCTACTCATGAAATGTATTTCTAATCACTAAAATGTTAAGTAATGTCTAGCAGTAGTGTAAAGGATGAGTTCAAATGATGCGAACTCCAACCCCTTAAAAATGGACGATAATGATAAGGATATTTTTGCGAATGGACAATATTGAACCCCGTGACTTGTAACAGATAAATTATATTCTGTTTGGCAAGTTGGGATTAACTCTTAATTTTAGTGAATTCAAGAAACCACGTAATCCAATTAAAATCAAACCATGAGAGTAGTAAAGGGTGATGTTGAATATTTTCCCGGCATTGGTAAAATCGAATTTGAAGGTGCCGATTCCGATAATCCATTAGCCTATAAATATTACGATGCAAACAGGGTCGTCGATGGCAAGAGCATGAAGGAACACTTCAGATTTGCCGTTGCCTACTGGCACAGCCTATGCAACGAGCTAGGAGATCCTTTCGGTCCCGGAACACGGCCAATGCCCTGGCTATCTCATGCAGAACCGATGCAGAGAGCCTATCAGAAGATGGATGCTGCATTCGAGTTCATTACAAAGATGGGCATCCCATACTATTGTTTTCATGATTTTGACCTGGTTGAAGAAGCTTCCAGTATCCTGGAAAGTGAAAACCGCCTGAAGAAAATCGTAGCATATGCCAAGGAAAAACAGGAAGAATCAGGTGTGAAATTGCTTTGGGGTACTGCCAATTTATTCTCCAATCCCCGGTATATGAATGGGGGAGCTACCAATCCTGATTTTTCAGTAGTGAGCTATGCGGCGACACAGGTAAAAAATGCGATCGATGCCACCATCCAACTTGGAGGAGAGAACTACGTGTTTTGGGGCGGCCGTGAAGGCTACATGTCTTTGCTCAATACGGACATGAAACGCGAACTTGAACATATGGCCCAGTTCCTGCATATGGCTAAGGACTATGCCCGTCGACAAGGCTTTGAAGGGGTGTTTCTAATTGAACCGAAGCCGATGGAACCAATGAAGCATCAATACGATTTTGACTCAGGTACGGTGGTAGGATTCCTGCGGAGTTTTGGTCTTGAGGATGATTTTAAGATTAATGTAGAGGTTAATCATGCAACTCTGGCCAGTCATACCTTCCAACATGAATTGCAGGTGGCTGCTGATGCAGGTATGCTGGGTAGTATTGATGCCAATCGTGGAGATTATCAAAACGGCTGGGATACTGACCAATTTCCAGTCAACCTATATGAGCTCAGTCAAGCTATGCTGGTTATATTGGAAGCTGGAGGCCTGGGAAGTGGAGGTGTAAATTTTGATGCGAAGATTCGTAGAAATTCGACAGATCTCGAAGATTTGTTTTTGGCCCACATTGGCGGAATGGATGTTTTTGCAAGATCCCTTATAGTAGCCGATAAAATATTAAAAAAGTCAGATTATCTCAAGGTGAGGCAAGAACGTTACAGTTCTTTTGACCATGGTTTTGGCAAAATGTTTGAGGAAGACAAACTCACGCTCGAGGAACTGCGAGATTTTGCCATTGAGAACGGTGAGCCGGCGATGAAATCAGGAAAACAAGAAATGATGGAAAATTTGATCAATCAGCATATTTGATTGATCCATTTCCGCTATAAAAAAGATCCTGGGATACCACCGCAGGATCTTTTTTTATTTAGGGTACCTCTATCAACCCCATTCATGAGGAAAATAGAGGTACCCTTTATCAATAGTCTGGTAAATTAATGGGCTACCGCGACTTCTTTTCTATTGCGAATCCAAAAATGTAGTATCGTGAATAGAACAATCAATGCCAGCGGCACCAACGCCATCGTGGAAAGTGTCATTTGTCCGGTAGCCACGTCCAAAGCCTCCCCACTTAATCCCTGTTCGGCTGCTATCACCCGGTTTTTATCGATGAGTCCACCGAAAATAGGCATGACCAAACCGGATGCAAACATACCCATAGCTCCGACAATGGACATGCCCAAGGCGCCACTATCTGGAATATAGCGTGCTACGAAACCGATCATGTTAGGCCAAAAGTAGGCGATCCCTAAACCATAAACAATCGCAGCTATGTAAACCATTCCTCCCGATTGATTACTTAGCAGATATAGTCCAAGCGAAGCACAAATCGCCGATCCCAGCAGTACGCCGGTGGTGCTAAACCGAGCTACGACCTCACCACCAAAGTACCGGGCCACCGTCATCAAACCAAAAGTTAAGGCCATGACCAGCATAGGCGTGGCACCACTGCCTTTCAATGTCAACGGAACCCAATTATTTGGTCCAAATTCAGAAACCGCTGTGAAACCCATGCATAGGAGTATGAATAAAAACAATGGTGTGAGCATGGAACTGAAATTTCCTGAGAGGGTAGTACTTTCCTGAGATTTCGGTGTCGGCCATTTCTGTCCAAAAAATAGGTATGCATAGATAACCGTAGGGATCAATATAAACCCAACCTGCATCTGCCAGCTAAAGTCAAGAGAAGTCATGGCTTGAGATAGTAGGCTGCCCACGAGTATTCCTCCGGGAAACCACATATGGAAGCGGTTGAGCATTTTACTTATTTTATCTCCCTCATATGCATCCGCTATCATTGGATTACAAGCAGCTTCGGTACATCCATTCCCTAAACCGATCAATAAAGATGAAATTAAAAGGATGAAGTAGCTGCCGGCAAAAATAGTCAGTAGAATCCCCACTGCGTGAGCAAAAAAAGCAAATTGCATAATGACGGCTCCACCGACCTTATGATAAATGAGGCCACCGATTATCATAGAAATTGGAAACCCCCAGAACCACATCTGATTAATAAAACCAAGCTGAGTGGCGGATAAGCCCAATTGAATTTCAAGTTGCGGCATGACACCAGCCCGGATACTAAAGGAAAATGCGGTGGTAATCAGTGCAAAGCAACTGCCATAAAAAAGTCTCTTGTCGTTTATCATGAATGTTTTCGTTTTGTAAGAACTTGAATTAAGGTTGATTATCTATCCCAGACCCGATGAGTCCCGTGATTTTCAGATTCTTCACTCGTATTGGGTGCTTGCTACGCCCCTCAGTCTCTTTTGCTGAGTTGGATTTTACTGATGGTATATTGGGGAAAGTTACTAAAATGACAAATATTTTTTCATAAAAGCCAGAAATTAATGTAGATCATTGGGAGACATGAGATTTTTCATAGTTAACTGCCTTTGGCAATTATCGGACTGGAGCAGAAATGGCTTATTGTTTCTTACTTTAGTGATTAAATAGATTTGAGAATGACAGGTTTAAAAAATAAAACGGCACTGATCACCGGCGGCACCAAAGGTATCGGGTATGCTGTGGCAGAAGCGTTCCTTCGCGAGGGTATGAATGTTGTGATCACCGGACGTAACAAAGCGGGAACTGAATCTGCCATCAACAATCTCCGATCAATAGGAGAAAACGTTCAGGGAGTCATAGCGGATGTACGCAACTTAGATGATCAAAAGCACTGCGTTGAGCAGACCATTCAGACTTTTGGAAAGCTTGACGTTCTTATTGCCAATGCTGGCGTAGGTCATTTTGCCCCGATTGATGAGCTCAGTGTCAAAGACTGGAATGAAGTAATAGACACGAATCTAACCGGCGTATTTTATAGCGTCAAGGCCAGCCTGGATCAGCTCAAAAAGAACCAAGGGTATATCATTACCATCGCCAGTCTGGCGGGCACCAATTTTTTTGCCAGCGGAACGGCGTATAACGCCAGCAAGTTTGGTCTGGTGGGTTTTTCTCAGGCACTGATGCTCGACCTGCGGAGGCAAGGCATCAAAGTGTCAACTGTCATGCCCGGTTCTGTGG
>JABDLW010000480.1 GCA_013001805.1 Saprospiraceae bacterium
GGCTACACCCTGATAATTAAAAGTAAAAGGCACCTGTGCAACTAAAATGCAAGGTAATAAGATGAAGAAGAGGCATTTAGTGGCACGCATTTAATTAATTTTTAATTACTTGAAATTTTTTAGAGACAATTTTCTCAGGAGAAAATAATACCAATACGTAGTGCCCATTTGAAAGAGGGTCAATATCCAGTGACAAAGTGTTGTGTCCCGGCTCTAGTTCCCAATTTCCACTTGACATGATTTTACCCTGGAGATCAATAATGGAATAATTAATCTCGACCGTTTTTCTTGAGTTGATGGTTAGATACAGGTATTGGGTAGAAGGATTCGGATAAATCCGGGTATTATCCAATGTCACATTGGTGCCCTCGGGTTTGTAGGTCGGAATGATTTCATAAGTTGTCGCGGAGTAATCATTTTTTTGTTGGCAATTACAGACATCGGGAAAAGGAATTTCTTCCGGGGAGGCTTTCAGATTTGGTGCGTCCCGGTCGTCCCAACCCCTTTGATAAGTGTAGGTGCGATGGTGGCTCCATTGCCAACCAGGGGCATGGATGTTTTCGTAAAGATTGTAACCTTCACGTCGTTTTTTCCACATAAACCGTTTTAGATGTATATCCCTAAATCCCTTAGGTCCCCGGGGTATGGCCAAAACCTTGCCTACTCCATTTTCCGGATAAAAGGCCGTGATGGGATAGTCTACATAGGGGGAACCATCTTCCGGTTTAGCCAGCACATAAAATTGATTCTCCGGACCATGGTGCGATACCTTGCCGCCGGTATATCCGGTCTCTTCGACAGCGGTATTTAAACGGTCTAAAAGATTGAGCTGCTCCGGCAAAATCAAACCCTTGTCCTTATCAAAATTAGTCAGTGTCCGCACATCGTAGGGATCGTCTTCCCAGCCGGCAATTTCCGGATTATGAAACCCAATAGCCAGCAAGTCATAATCAGCCGTATAGAACCTCGGATTTCCTTCGGGATCTCGCAATTCAATTGCCGGTGTTGCCATAACGTGTAGGGAATCCAGATGGGAGATATCCTGCGCCATAGTTGGAGCTTCTTTTGGACACGAAGGATCACCATTTTCCTTCCACTTTGATACTTCAAAAGTGCCATCTTTTCTTGAAACAAGAAATATGGACTCTTTGGCCTCCTCGATATCCGGATCATAATACACTTCGAAAGTTGAATTTTCGGGACAGCCAGCATAGGATATTGTCAGTAGCCTTTTTACTGCTTCCCCGGGAGAGTTTTTTAGCTGTTTGGTGGTTTTTTCATGAAATTTCGCCACTTCTTTTTTTCGCTCGGTGGGATTATCCCGATATAGTTCCCATAGTTTACTATAACGTTGATTCACTGGTATATATCCCTTCTGTGGACCCCAACTTGCACTTTTTCCTTTTAGATTCATACCCTTGGTGGCGGCTCCCCCCGCAATAAGAACAGTAGCATCAGGATTCACCGGCCGGCCCAGAATGACGACATTTTGATCCTTTGCTACCTTAGCAAACGCAAAAGCATGATCGGGTACCATACCCGACCAACAGGCTGCTTCGCAACCTTCCCGGTGCCCATCCCGGTTTCGCTTGCGTCCTGCCAGAACATCGGGATTAGGTACCTCTATGGCTTGTTTTCTACCAGCTGCTGGAAAGCCTCCAATATCAAAATCTTGCAGGTTGCCTTCGAGTAATTGGCTTACACGGTTGATTATTTCGGGGTAACGGGGAGCATAGCTATGTATGTGATTATCAAAATGGGTGATGTATGCATCGTCTAATCCACCTGTTTGGCTCTCATAACGTACCACACCATCATTCAAGTCATTCTTAAAGATCAGATATCGCAAATAATCAATGGAACTGAGAGAAGGATCTTTTTTTACTACATTCTGATTCGGGTATTCATCGGTAATGGTACCCCAGGCCTTATTGGCAATGTGCGTGAAAAATGCCTCATCACCCTCAAAAAGATTGTACTCTGCGGTTTCGTATTGCAATAAGATTTCGGGATCATCTTCCATGATCCAGGTATCATCGTCACCATCCAGCAAAAGGTGCCAGTTCTGCCAAAAATCGGCAAATCCGTCCTCAATTTGTGTCAACAGGAGCGCGAGGTTGCTGGGTTTTGTCAATTCCAGCGTTTCATTGACGGGTATGGCACTAAAGGGAGACTCTTGAGAATTTGCATTTCTCAAATTAGAGGGCAAACGACGGTATTCACTTAACGTATTGACAACAAAACCCCGAAGGCCTGAGTGATAGAAATAAAAGAATGCCGTTGCTGCATTCAAAATATTGGCGTAGGTCGCAAAAGTCTCCGGTTCACCACTATTTGATTCAAAACCATTAATGTCATCGACGGTACATACAATAGCATGACTGGGTACCTTGGTGGGGCCTATTCGTTTGAGACCAACACTAGATGGAATTTGGTCTCTCACAGCACCAGTTTGGGATAGACCGCCACCTAGCCAAAGAGCAAAAGGAATGGCGGTATTACCCAATTTGGTCAAAAGAGGTAGATCGCTATTTTTCCATGAGGTGTTGAAAAAATGCAGGAAATAACTTAGATCTGAACCGTGATGGGTGGAAGCGATCGAAATCAAGCGGTTGATATCACCTTCATCGAAATTTGAAATCCGATAATAGTCCGTATTATATCTGTTGTCGATCGTCTCATCGTCAGAAGCCAATACCCGAGGCAGGACACCACCCATACTATGACCCACCACATCGGCCTGGGTCGCCGCCAGATTGAGTTGTTCCCGGAAGAAAGTGATGGCTTCTTTAATCCCGCCGGGATTTTCGTACACTACTTTTCGGTTTGACTTGAAAGAAGAAGTAGGTTCGGCAAAGGGTAAATTGACGTCTTTGAGACCATTGCTTGAGGTAAAATCAACCGTAAAAACTTTGAAACCCCGCATGGAAAGTCCTTCTTGCATATCGTTAGCACTGCTGGAAATTGGGGTCTTCCAACAGTTCTCGGGATTGTCAAAGGTTCCATGAACCAACACCACCGGGGGCCGGAAGAGGTTCAGTGAAAGTTCTAGTTTTTCTTCTGTCCGGTCCACTTCATAGGAAATCTCAAATTTAGCCTTACTGGTAGCCACTTCATTTATCACCTCTATAGAACTGTTAGCGGGGAGTCCGACCGGGGGAGTATAAACTGCCATAAAGTATTCGTTACCACCTATGTCCTGAGTGCCATCGCCCCATGGGTTTTCCATCTTTCCAAATTTTTCATCAATCTTCCATGTGGCTTGATCGACCGGAATCTCTGATGAGATCATTAAGACCACCTCCGATACACCATCGGCAGCCACGCCTGCACGCGACTCTTGGCAACGTTGCATAACCTCTTCGGGAGCATCAATTTTCCGCACATCAAAAATTTCGCTCCCTGATTGATCGATAAAATCCGGATTGGCATCAAGAATTACCAGCGAAGTCGGTGAATCCTCCAGGTCCAAAATGGTTAAAAATATATCTCCATTTCCCGGTTGAAAGGGAGTAATGGCATCAGCCGTGGTGTGAAAATTGGCCGAATTTGTGGTACCACCTACATACATCTTCTGGTTCTGGACGATTAAACCTCCACCGGCATTTTCATTTTCACTGCCCCCAATTAAGCTTGCAAAAACGAGAGTGGATTTATCAACGTCAACCTCTCCCAGATAGACATCCCTATTTCCGAGAGGAAATTCTATGTAACTCTCGGTGATCGTCGCATGGTCATTGCGAATTACTGCACTAAAAAAAGCATGATTTTTATCATTGAGGGTAAAATTTTCAATTTTACAATCGTCACAGGGTAAATAGGAACTAAAATGCA
>JABDLW010000488.1 GCA_013001805.1 Saprospiraceae bacterium
GTCCTGGACATTGCGCTGGAAGAGGAAAACACGGCTTGCTGCTATGCTCATCAAAATAAATTTTGGGTCAAAGATCCCGACGGTTATGAATGGGAAGTATATCATTTCATAAAAGACGCCAAGGTGAAACGTGAGGCCAATTCCCTTAGTCCCTGTTGCTAGGAAATGTTGACCAACAAAAAAATCAACCACTTATTTCCTGATCTGGAAGAGTTTGTAAAACACGCCGACAAGGCATCAGCTCACCTTGATCAGGAAAGAATTAAATTGCTCGGTGGACTAATTCAGTTTGTACGGCGATCTCTGGAAGATGCCGGTAAAGTGCAGCTGGTCTTTATTTGCACACATAATTCGAGGCGCAGTCATTTTGCTCAGATCTGGGCCCGGGTAATGTCACAATATTTTGGAGTGAGTGGTGTGCATACTTATAGCGGTGGAACAGAAGCAACGGCATTTAATCATCGCGCAGTTGAGACTTTGAAAAATATTGGCTTTTCTGTAATTGATCCGGGCGGAAAGAATCCCCATTACCAACTGAGTTTTTCGAGTGATCATGAGCCTCTCGTAGCCTGGTCCAAAACATTTGATGATCCGGCTAATCCTCGTACTGATTTCGGCGCCGTCATGACATGCTCTGATGCCGACGAGAACTGTCCGGTTGTACTCGGAGCCACGAAAAGAATTTCGTTACATTACCAAGATCCCAAGGAATCAGATGGTAGTCCTGAAGAGGTGGCTACCTATAAGGAGAGATGTTTTCAGATCGCGACTGAAATGGCTTACGTCATGCGTCAGGTTACAGCTTAACCAACTTTAACATTTGACCTTTTATCCATCTATTTTCGGATGCCTAATTTCGCAGGACAATACCGAACTTCGAACGTTCGCTTTCGTATTCTAGAAACCTCGGTATTTTTGCAGCGCTAAATAAAGGTTAGAAATGGAGAACGTGATTAATCCTGATATCAAAAAAGAACATCAGGTCAAGATCAAACAGGTAATAGACGAGGTGAGTAAAGTGGTTGTAGGCCAGGAACATATGGTCAACCGTTTACTCATTGGCTTGTTTACTCAAGGCCATATCCTGCTGGAGGGAGTCCCGGGATTGGCAAAGACCCTTACCGTCAATACACTTGCCGATGTTCTCCATCTGGATTTTCAACGGATCCAGTTTACCCCTGATTTGCTGCCTGCCGACCTGATTGGTACGATGATATACAATCAGCAAAGGGCAGAATTTGAGGTCAAAAAAGGTCCGATATTTGCCAATATGATCCTGGCCGATGAAGTCAATCGCTCTCCGGCAAAAGTCCAATCGGCGCTACTGGAATCCATGCAGGAAAAACAAGTGACGATTGGAGAAACTACTTTTAAGCTGGACAGGCCGTTTCTGGTGATGGCTACCCAAAACCCTATTGATCAGGAAGGAACGTACCCCTTACCCGAAGCACAGGTGGATAGGTTTATGCTCAAGGTTCACGTAGGTTACACATCTAAAGACGATGAACTTGAGATTATGCGAAGGATGTCCAATATGGCATTCAAACCCAAACTAAAAACCATTCTCAGCAAAGATGACATTTTTGCGATTCGCGATGAGATCAACCAGGTGAGTCTTTCAGAATCCCTGGAACGGTACATTATTGAGTTAGTTTTTGCCACAAGAGATCCAAAAGCCTATCAACTGGAAGAGGAAGCTCACTATATCCAGTTCGGTGCTTCACCCAGAGCATCCATCAACCTCAATCTGGCTGCCAAAGCCAATGCATTCTTTGAGGCGAGGGACTATGTTCTTCCGGAGGATGTCAAAGCCATTGCCGACGATGTCATGAACCACAGGATTATCCTCAATTATGAAGCAGAGGCTGATGGGGTAACTACACACGATATCATTGGCTCAATTCTCAATAAAGTCCAGATTAGTAAATAATCTGGTAACATTCTTTTAACATTTCACCGGTCTTCGGAATCGTTTTTAACATTTCGATAACGAACGTTATACACGTTTAATGATATCGTAACGCCCCTTCTTCGCGCAGTTAACATTGCCGCATCAACTTTGCAGTGAGATTTAAAACCAAAACAAATCAAACTGACTTTAACACGCTGACTTTAACATGAAAAATTTATTCTCAAATTTAATCGTCGTTATGGCACTGTCATTCATGATAGGTTGCAGTAGTGATGATGGAGGGACGCCAACGTCCACTGATTTTGATGCGCCTACAGTTTCAGCACCCACAATTTCGAATCAACCGTTTGATGCTGCAGGTGTTTCAGTTTCTTTTACTGTTTCTGTGGATGCCGACCTCACTGCATCATGGACTGCTTCATCCACCGGGGGTATTACATTGAGTTCGACTTCAGGTGAGATTTCCGGTACTTCAGTTGACTTAACCTTTGATGCAACCGCAAGTGGTGCGGCTTCCATTACTGTAACAGTGATGGATTCTGAAGGGCAGATGGCCAATGCAACTGCTGTTTTTGAGGTCGAAGAAGAACAAAATACGATCAGTGTCACGTCCAATATCAC
>JABDLW010000496.1 GCA_013001805.1 Saprospiraceae bacterium
TATCTAGCTACTCTCTCGGAGGAGGAAAAGTTGCAGCAATGGTATGAAGGGATTCAATTGGCAGAAGAGGAGTGTCTGACTAATGGAATTACTTCTTTCCAGGATGCTGGTTCGAGCTTTGAATGGATTGATCGATTTAGAGAACTCGCTGAAAGTGGAGAACTCGATCTGCGGCTTTGGGTCATGATAAGGCACAACGCCGACGAAATGCGAGACCGTCTGGATCCCTTTCCCTGGCTGGGGGTGGCTAATGACATGTTGACCGTGAGGGCGATTAAATCGGAGGTTGATGGAGCACTGGGTTCATTTGGTGCATGGTTGGTCGACTCCTATGAAGACAAGCCCGATTTCACTGGGCAAAACACTACCGAAATTTCAGCCGTTGAAGCAATTGCTGAATTGGCTTACCAACATGATTTGCAGCTTTGTGCACATGCAATCGGAGACCGTGCAAATCATGAAGTACTAAATGTTTTTGAGAAGTATTACCAAAATGCGATTGGAGATAGCAAAGATTTACGCTGGAGAATAGAGCATGCACAACATCTCCTGGTTGAAGATATACCTCGATTTGCTGAAATGGGAGTAATTCCTGCAATGCAAGGTATTCACTGCACCTCAGATGCTCCCTTTGTCGAAAAGAGGTTGGGGCATCAGCGAGCCAAAGAGGGAGCATACGCCTGGAGATCGTTGCTGGATGCCGGGGCTGTGATCGCTAATGGTACCGATGCACCAGTCGAAGATGTAAATCCCATTGAGTCATTTTATGCCAGTGTCACGAGAAAAAGAATTGACAACGGGTTTGCTTTTTTTCCGGAACAGGCTATGACCCGTCATGAAGCACTGAGATCATATACCATTGATGCGGCGTATGCCGGTTTTGAAGATGGGATAAAAGGCTCAATTGAGGTAGGGAAATTAGCGGATCTCACAATTTTATCTCAGAATATTCTTGAGTGCTCAGAGGAAGATATACTTAAAACGGAAGTACTCTTTACCATTATGGGAGGAGATATCAAATATGAATCGGATCACTCCAGGTCTAAGATTTAAATTATCGATCAGCAATGCAATTAGGATTTGTTAGTGCTATTTTACCGGAATTAAATCTCAAAGAAATCTTCGATGTGGCAAGTGAAATTGGTTATGACTGCATTGAAATTATGTGTTGGCCGGAGGGAAAAGCAACACGCCGTTATGCTGGAATTACCCATATTGACATTGATAACTTAAACAAATCCGCTCTACAGGAAATATCGTTCCTGGTCAAACAGAGTGGAGTCCAGATAAGTGCCCTGGGTTATTACCCCAACCCTTTATCGCCCGATTCAGCGGAAGCCAAAGTTGCCACCAGTCATTTGAAAAAGATTATAAAGGCAGCTCCTAAACTGGGTTTGAATCATGTCAATACTTTCGTGGGGCGTGACTGGCACAAGAGTGTCGCTGACAATTGGGCTGTCTTTCTAAAAACATGGAAACCAATTATTCAACTGGCAGAAAAAAATCAAGTAAAAATTGGAATCGAAAATTGCCCCATGTTATTTACGGAAGATGAATGGCCCGGTGGTAAAAATCTAGCCAGTACTCCAGCCATTTGGACAAAAATGTTCCAGGAAATAAAAAGCGATTTTTTTGGCTTAAATTACGATCCCAGTCATTTGATTTGGCAACAAATGGATTATCTTAATCCGATTGTCGAATTTAGAAATAAGTTGTTTCATATTCATGCCAAGGATGCCCGCCTTGACCTTGACAATTTAAATCAAGTCGGAATAATGGCATATCCTAATCTTTATCACACTCCCAAGCTACCTGGAATGGGTGATGTCGATTGGGGAAAGTTTTTTTCTTATCTGACCGATGTAGGATATCAGGGGGCTGTCTGTGTGGAAGTGGAAGATCGTGCCTTCGAAGGTAGCCTGGAAAATCGTCTGAGGTCACTCAGGCAATCTTATGCCTTTTTAAGTCAGTATGTAGTTTGAGCATTTCCCACGCTAAGCCGTATTTTCTTTGCCGGTGCAAAGTAGCAAGTCAGAGTATCTATTAATTTTACGGAGATGGTATTCATACCACTTGATTTTAGCTTAATTTGCGCTATAACCTTGATGGGTTATCGGTGGTATTAAAATAAATTTTGCAGTGATTATGACCTACGCCTTTGCCTGGTATTTAATTAGAAGATGTTTTCCGGTTTTTGTCGTTGTTTTGCTTTTTAATAAGGGTATTGGAGCTCAAACAACCGATTGGCTGCTGGACGATCGTTCGTACAAAGCAGAAATTAAGCAGGAAGCTGAGGATATCATTCTAAGTAATGGGCTAGTGAGCCGCACTTTCCGGTTGAACCCTAATCTGGCCACCATCGCCTTTGAGAATCTCGTGAGCGGAGAGTCTGTCATTAGAGGAATAAAACCTGAGGCAGAAGTTACTCTGAATCACGTCACCTATCCGGTTGGAGGTCTGGTTGGGCAGCCTAATTATGCATTTCTAGTGAAGGAATGGATTGAGCAAATGACTTCGGATAGCGATGCCTTTCGGTTTATTTCCTATGAAACCGGAGTGCCGGCAGCTCCATTTAGTTGGCATCGAAAGCGTGCTGCCCCAACTGATGCGGTATGGCCACCTAAGGGTGTCTATTTGAAATTAGATTTTGCCCATACTGATCCCGAAATCAGTAATTTAGTGATCAGTGTACACTATGAATTATACGATGGTTTGCCCGTTTTCTGTAAATGGATATCTGTTGTTAATAATGGTGATAAAGAAGTAGTAATAAATAACTATTCTTCAGAAATTTTAGCTGCGGTTGAGTATAGTGTATCGGTAGACACGCGCAATAGTAATGTGCCTAAGGCAAATCTGCATGTGGAGACAGACTATGCATTTGGCAGCATGGACGCGGATGATGCGAATGCCCATATCGTGCATTGGCTGCCTGATCCCGATTATCTCACCCAGGTCAATTATTTGCGTAACAATCCGTGCCTGTTAAAAGTATCGCCCGAAGTGGGTCCGGAATTTACATTAATACCGAATGATACATTCACATCTCATCGCACATTCATTCTACCGTACGATTCCTATGACCGGGAGCGGCAGGGTTTATCACGCCGGAGAATGTACCGTAAACTTGCTCCCTGGACGCTGGAAAACCCCCTGATGATGCATGTTCGCTATGCCGATTGGGAGAGCGTTAAATCTGCTATCGATCAAGCATCAGATGTGGGATTTGAAATGCTTATTCTGACCTTTGGAAGTGGATTTAATATTGAGAATGACAGTCCCGAATATCTCACTGAAATGAAGAGATATGCCGAGTATGCAAAGTCGAAAAATCTGGAAATAGGTGGGTATTCATTGCTGGCTTCTCGTACTATCGATGCGGATAATGATGTCCTTCTTCCGGATAGCCTTACGCCGGTTTTTGGTCATTCTCCTTGTCTCGGTAGTTCCTGGGCACATGATTATTTTTCACGTCTTTACAATTTTTATCGGGTGACCGGATTTAGCTTACTGGAGCATGATGGATCATATCCGGGAGATGTCTGTTATTCGACCCACCATCCCGGTCATCGGGGTTACGCAGATTCAAGATGGAATCAATATCAAATCATTTCGGAATTCTATCAATGGTGCCGTAGCCAGGGAATTTTTCTCAATATACCTGACTACTATTACCTCACAGGGGGAAATAAGTGTGGCATGGGATATCGCGAAACGAATTGGTCCCTGCCCCGGTCTCAGCAGGTGATTCACACTCGCCAAAACATCTATGATGGTACCTGGACAAAATTAGTGACCATGGGATGGATGTTTGTACCCCTGACCGAATACCATGGTGGTGGCGAGGCGGCTACTATTGAACCGTTAAATGAGCATCTCGATCACTACCAACAAATGATGATGTCGAATCTTGGCGCAGGTGTTCAGGCATGTTACCGGGGTCCCAGATTATATGACACCGAAGAGACAAAAAATATGGTCAAAGCCACCGTAGATTTTTATAAGAGACACAGATCGGTATTAGAAGGTGATTTAATTCATCTAAAACGGGCTGATGGAGCCGGTTTGGACTACTGGCTCATGGTAGATCCGGGTGGGCATGAAAAAGCCGCATTGGTGGTATTTAATCCTACCAATAGTCAAATTGAAAAATCAATTACAGTGCCATTTTACTATACGGGTCTTGCAGACACCGTCCGGATATATCGCGACGATGTCTTTGCAAAAGAAAAAGTACTAAACAGGAAATACGAAGTATTGCTTAATGTCTCCGTGCCGGCAGAAAAATGGGATATTTACTTTTTTAGATGATTTTCCCGGTATTATCACTCATACCATGTCTATGAGTAAAAACTGATGACTCACGGAAGGCTATTATAAACCTAGGTAGTATGCATCCTCGTTATGCTCATTTTGTGCGTTCTTGTTTTTTCCCATAACGTTTGTTATG
>JABDLW010000531.1 GCA_013001805.1 Saprospiraceae bacterium
GATTTTGAGTTTGAAGTTGAAGTTAAAGTTGAGTTTGAGTTTGAAGTTGAGTTTGAAGTTGAGTTTGAAGTTGAAGTAGAAAATGCATTTAAACCCATGCCGTTTAATCTTCCCGCAGCGCTTCCACCGGATTAAGCCGGCTGGCCTTAAACACTTGAATGGTCAATATGCACAGCAGGATAAAAAAGATCAGAGCGACGGCCTGCACATAAAAGAAAGGGGAAATATTAATGTGGTAGGCGAAATCATTTAACCAACTACGTACATAATAGTAGCTGATGGGAATAGCCAGCAGGGAAGCCATGCCGATAAATAAAAAATAGTCCCTACCAATCAATCTAATCAATTCTGTCAGGTTGGCACCAATGACTCTGCGGATGGCCAATTCCTTAGAGCGGGTATTTAAAGTGAATGCAACCAGGCTGATCAGACCGATAAAAGAAATAGTAATGGCCACCAGGGTCAATATCAGCAACAAACTGATCTTTGCCTGATCTTTTTTATATAATTCATCAAATAGATCATCCAGAAAATTAAATTCAAACGAATAAGGAAACAAGTCATTCCAAATCCTTTCTATTTCTTTTAGAGTTTGGGTTATTTGTTGACCATTAACCTTTACTAAAAAGGTACCCAGCCACAAGGGCTCCACCGCCATGATAATCGGATCGACCTCATTCTTTAGTGACTCCTGGTGATAATCCTCAACCACTCCGGTGATCGGACCATAAGCCAATTCGAAGGAGCCAATAGACCATTTTACCTCCCTGCCGATAGCGTCCCGCGGATCTGACCACCCCAATTGCCGCATGGCCGTTTCATTAATAATATACTTCCTTGGTGATTCAACTAAATAACGGGCCGGAGTCATGTCCTCAGTAAATTCCGGGATTTCGGCCAAAGTGAGGTTCCGCGAAAAATCCGAGCCGGCAAGAAACTTCAGATCCATCATTTGGATAAAGTCCGGATCCACAACTTGTATATCCATAAGTGGAGCCTGAGTTGCATCTTGATCACTTCCCCTAATTACCACGGGCCCGCTATCGCGGATTTCGCGGCGAAGGTACTTCCATGCAAGCCGCGACAGCAGTGACTCCGGATAACTTACTTACCCGATCCTTAAAAAGTGGATATTTTAGCTTCACAGCATCCGGTACCTGCGCAATGGCTACAACTTGTTCCGCATTCATACCCAGATTCTTTTCCTGGATAAAAGCAAATTGTTGCCTGGCGATCAAAGCACCCGATAACAAGACGATCGTTGCCGTAAATTGCAGCATGACCATCGTTTTTTTCACATTGGCCGTATAACCTTTCTGTTTCCAGGACCATTGATTGGATTCTTTTAAAACCCGCAAGATATCAATGCCGTACATCATGAATGCCGGGACCAGACCGGCAATAATCCCACTGACCACGCTAACCGATAGCAGGATGGGCAATACCCGGCTAAACTGCGGCAGCAAAGAAGTGCCCGTCAGCATTTCAAAACCAGGTAGGCACCACCAGGCAATCAAAATGGCAATTAAGAGCGCCATTAAGCTGCCAATAATCGAGTCGCCCAGAGCTGACATAACTAAATGCCGTCTTTGCGCTCCCAATATCTTCCTCACACCGGCTTCTTTGCCCTTAGTGAGTGCCAGGGCGGAGCTTAGATTGGAAAAATTAACCAACGCGATCAACCAGATAAATAGACCCACTCCCCAGAAAATGCGTACATAGAACAGCGAACTATTTGGCTTGATTTCCCGCGCCAGGTTGGAAGTGAGATGGATCCCGGTAAGGGGTTGAAACACAATATCTACCTTCATCGTTGCATCCGGATCCTGATATTTAGACACAAAGGCACCCATTTTTGCCTGCACCTGTTCGATGCTGGCATTTTCTTGCAGCAGGGTATAAACATATGCCCACCCCGATCTTTCTTCAGCATTTTTGAAAGAGAAAAGCAATTCCACCGGCAAATGCGTATTGGCCGGAAGGTCAGCCATGACGGCGGTGACGGTGTAGGGCTGCTCTTCCGGAGTCCAATCTCCTGTGACATAAATTTGCTTCCCAATAACATCAGTTTTGCCAAAATATCGCCGGGCTAATGTTTCGGTAAGCACCACTGAGTAGGGTTGCAACAAGCCATCCGAGACCGCACCATCAACTATCTTAAAATCAAAAACCTCAAATACCTCCGCATCGGTGGTATAGGCGTGTCTTGGTTTGAATCGCTCCTCTCCTACCCGGATGTACTTTTGCTCTTGATTTTGAAACCGGATAAGCTTGGCTATTTCGGGTATATCATTGGGTAATTCATTGATATAGTCATCCGGAATTCGTGCCCAGTGTACGGCAAAACCATTATCCGATTGCATTTGATATGTTGGCCGGAAAATACGATCTGCCTTGCTATTAAACCGGTCATAGGACGTCTCATGAAATATATAGGCAATCATTAAGCATAGGCAAATAAAGGCAATAGATAAACCGCCAATATTCAGTAAATTATAAATCCAATGCTTTCTAAAATTACGCCGGTAGCTACGCAGACTTATTCGTATGGTTTGCCACATATAATCTAATTGCCTCGAATTATAACGGGGATATAATAACGATATTTCGAATTCCCATCATGCATAATAATTCGAAAAGGGTTAGTTATGTTTTTTGAAGGGGATCCATAACCTGAAGATTTAAATAATTAGACCTGTATTTCCGGAGGTAAAAAAGGCGATGCGTCGCCTTCCCCCTTAATAATCTCACGCACGATAGTAGAGCTGATATGGGAAAAGGAAGGGCGACTGATCAGAAACACCGTTTCCAGGTTATCTACAACAATGGAATTTAACTGACTGATGGTCTTTTCATAATCGAAATCCGATGCATTACGCAGTCCCCGTATCATGTAGTGAGCATTGATGTCACGACAGTAGTGCGCAGTCAGGCCTTCATAATGGTCTATTCGGATCGTTGGTTCATCTCTGAATACTTTACGCAGCCAGGTGAGACGCTGATCCAGGGAATACAAATAGGTTTTTTGCGTGTTCTCACCAATGGCAACCACAATTTCGTCAAAAAGAGGGATGGCCCGCTTGACAATGTCTACATGGCCGCTGGTAATGGGATCAAATGAACCCGGGAAAACAGCTATTTTCATGGAATACTCTTTGGAATCGCAGTAAATGTCGCATTTTTTTATCGCTCAGTGGTCAATTACCGCTGGCAAAACGCGTCCGGTCACAACTTGAGCTATACTTGTTATATTGCAGGCCTCAACCCGATTGTTAATGTTTGACAAGTTAAAAGAACTCAAGGATCTCAGCGATAAGCTCGAGCCGTCTGAGTCGGAAAGGCGGTATTGGTCACAAAAAGTTTTTGAGTACAGCAGTTCCTTTATCGACAATATTGCCGGTCTCCCGGTTTATTCCAAAAAGGAGACAGACCTGAAAGCACTGGAAAAGATTGATTTTAGTGAAGAAGCCCGGCCTCTCGCTGAACTGATGCAGATTATCGCCACCGATGTGGATGGCACCGGCATCAATCCTGCTGCTCCTGGTCATCTGGGCTATGTACCGGGTGGTGGTGTATTTCCCACTGCGCTGGGCGATTTTCTGGCAGCTGTCACCAACCGTTACGCCGGTATTTTCTATGCTAACCCGGGCGCGGTGCTGATGGAGGAAAAATGTATTCAGTGGATGGCCCAACTAATTGGTTACCCATCCACTTGTGCCGGAAACCTGTCGTCCGGAGGTTCCATTGCCACATTGACGGCACTGACAGCAGCCCGCGACCACCATCAAATCACACCGGAAAACGTACGTACCCGGGCCATTTACCTTACGAGACAAGCCCACCACTGTATTCTTAAAGCATTGAGGATCGCGGCACTGGATTATGCACAGATTCGCTTTGTACCCATGCAGTCAGCTTATCAAATGGATATCGAAGCATTAAAGCGGGCGA
>JABDLW010000549.1 GCA_013001805.1 Saprospiraceae bacterium
GCTGTGGTCTATCCGCAGCAGCAAACTACAGGGCCACAGGTAACCTTTGATAACCGGCCGGAAATGGAACTGGTCGATCTGCGTAGAAGACTCATTGCAGCTCAGGAGAGCCTAACGGTAGCAGAAATACAACCGAAAGTAAATGCCTTCCTAACCACTGGGTATGGTCGTCCTGCGTTAAATTTCTTAAATGACCAATTTGATTTTTATGCAATGGCAGGGATTAGAATAGCCGTGCCGCTGGATCATTTTTACAGTCGAAAAATTGGCTTGCAAAAGCAGAGTTTCCGTTTGGAGCAGGAGTCGATTCAATTAGATAAAGCGGATTTGGTGAAGCGGTGGTCAAATGAGGCAGTTAATTATCTGGAAGAAATGGACAAGCTCCGCAGTTGGCTCAAGGAGGATATGGAGATAATTGAAATGCGACAGAAAATTTTGACCATAGCTCAGGCCCAATGGGAAGGGGGCACACTAGCAACTGCACAATACTTAAATCATATTTCGGATCTGTCACTGGCCAGAATTCGGCTTACAACGCATGAAATTATGTTAGAGAAAACCCAAAGTCTATTACTTAATTTGATCGGCGCCAGCCCGGATAAAAATTAGAAGAAATGAACAAACCATTATATTTCATATTGAGCTTGGCGATCATAGCTTTTTCCTGTAATAAAACAAGTGATCGCCATGATGCCAGTGGTGTTTTCGAGGCTCGTGAGATAGTTATCTCCGCTGAGGCAAACGGACAGCTTGTTGAATTCAATTTGAGTGAAGGTGTTCAGCTCGCTGCAGATCAGATTGTCGGCCTTATTGATTGCCGTGATCTGAACCTGCAAAAATCCCAAGTGGAATCTACCCTCGGAGCATTAAGATTAAAACAGTCGGATGCCTCGCCCGAGGTGGCGGTGATCCATCGCCAGATCGAAGCTCAGCAGGCGCAAATAAATACTCTGGAAGTACAACGAGAAGTCCTGCTCAAGGAAAGAGACCGGTTGGAAAAATTAGTTGCACAGGAAGCAGCTCCGACCAAGCAGCTAGATGACATTCAGGGTCAGTTGGATATTTTGAGAACCAAGATTGAAGCGGCAAAAACGCAAACCAAAGTGCTGGAGCAACAAATGGAAACGCAGCAAAAGTTGGTGGCTATTCGCAACAGAGGAGTGATGAGTGAAGAGAAACCACTGCAGGGTAGTATTGCCCGGGTTGAAAATCAAATCTCCAATTGCAATGTCATCAATCCACTCGAAGGAACCGTATTGGCTCAGTATGTAGAGCAATATGAATTTGTAAATATGGGTAAGCCACTTTATAAGGTTGCTGATTTGGATAAAATGACTTTGAGAGCTTATTTGTCGGGTGATCAACTGGCGGCTATCAAGTTGGGACAAGACGTCGAAGTATTGGTTGACGAAAGCAGTGAAACATACCGCTCCTACAACGGAAAGATCACATGGATTGCCGATAAAGCCGAGTTTACGCCCAAAACCATTCAAACCAAGAATGAACGGGCCAACCTGGTTTATGCTATAAAAGTATCACTGGTAAACGATGGATTTATCCGAGTGGGCATGTATGGCGAGCTAAAGATCTAGTACCATGAATAATGCTATTTCCATTAAAAATATAAAAAAGACCTACCCGAAGACCGGTATTTTGGCATTGGAGGATTTCTCATTAGAAATTGCTGATGGCGAGCTATTTGGACTTATCGGGCCGGATGGCGCTGGTAAAACAACTTTATTCCGCATATTGACAACTCTGATTTTGCCCGACTTTGGTACGGCAAAAGTGGCAGGGTTTGATATTATTAAGCAATTGTGGGATATCCGAAAGATCGTCGGCTATATGCCGGGTAAATTCTCTCTTTATCAAGATCTGACCGTCGAAGAGAATCTCCGGTTTTTTGCCACGGTATTTAATACTTCGGTGGAGGCAAACTACGATTTGATCGAAGATATATATGTACAATTACAACCGTTTAAAAACCGGAGGGCGGGTAAATTGTCTGGAGGTATGAAACAGAAGCTGGCACTATGTTGTGCCTTAATCCATCAGCCTCGTGTCCTTTTTTTGGATGAACCCACCACCGGTGTCGATCCCGTATCACGAAAAGAATTTTGGGATATGCTGGATCAATTGAAGCGAAAAGGAATCAGCATTTTAGTCTCCACTCCCTACATGGATGAAGCCGCCCGATGTGACCGTATAGCCCTATTGCAAAAAGGGCAGGTACTTGATGTGGACACCTACGAGGGCATCTTGTTGAAAAATCAGAAGCCAATGCTAGCACTAAGGTCAGCGCATATGTTTAAACTGCTAACTGATCTGCGGCGTTTCCCCGCAACGGAAAGGTGCTATTCATTTGGCAGTGTACACCATCTGGTATTAAAGGCAGGCTATCCGTACCGGGAGAACGAATTGATGGACTATTTGCAGAATTTAGGACATGAGGATATTGTATGCCAGAAAATCAAGGCTGAGATTGAGGATGTGTTTATCGACCTAATGTCTGGTGTGGCATGAACAAGCTCATTACGATAGAGACCCGGGACCTGACCAAGAGATTTGGCAATTTTACTGCTGTTGATGCCATTTCATTTAAAGTTTATGAAGGGGAAATATTTGGTTTTTTAGGAGCCAATGGTGCAGGCAAAACGACTGCCATGCGTATGTTGTGTGGGCTGCTGACCCCAACTTCCGGGCAAGCTTTGGTAGCGGGTTATGACATATATCGGCAGCCCAATCAACTCAAAGCGCATATCGGATATATGAGTCAAAAATTTAGTCTGTATCCCAATTTAACAGCCCGGGAAAACATGACTTTTTATGCGGGTATTTATGGCATGAAAAGGAAGGAGATCGGTGATAAAGTACATTCCTTAATTAAGAGTCTCGGAGTCGAGAAATACAGTGATATGCAGGTGCATAACCTACCCCTGGGTTGGAAGCAAAAAATCTCCTTTATGACAGCTATTATTCACAACCCCAAAATCGTTTTTCTCGATGAACCAACTGGCGGAGTGGACCCTATTACACGGCGGCAATTTTGGGATATGATCTATGAAGCAGCCGACCGGGGCATTACCGTTTTTGTCACCACACATTACATGGATGAGGCAGAATATTGTGACCGAGTTTCCATGATGGTGGATGGTGCAATAGCCGCCCTTGATACGCCGGAGGCTCTTAAAACCCGGTATAGTGTTGCATCTATGAATGATGTATTTATTCAGTTGGCCCGTAAGGCCAATCGCTCTGCAGTATAATATTATGAGAGTCTTAACGGCATTTATAAAAAAAGAGTTCTGGCATGTGTTACGTGACCGAAGAAGTCTGACTATTCTGTTAGGGTTGCCGGTCATGATGATATTAATTTTTGGTTTTGCGTTGTCCAATGAGGTGAAAAATTCATCGGTGGCGATTCTCGATTTTGCGGGAGACGATGTATCTGCCCAAATCATACACCGCTTAAATTCCAGTCAATATTTCGATATCACCCACCGTTTGCGCCGATTTGACGATCTTGAATCGCTTTTCAGACAAAACCAGGTGAGACTCGGGTTGGTTTTTCCTGCTAATTTACAAGATGACCTGATCGGTGATGGTGAGGGTGCTATTCAGATAATTGGAAATGCAGTAGATCCCAACACCACTAATACGACAATTCAGTATGTTTCTGCCATTGTTGCAGACTATCAAAAGGAATTGTGGCAGACACAGGAAATTCCTTATCAGATAGACGTATCCTACCGGATGCTGTATAATCCTCAATTGGAAAGTGCGTATACATTTGTCCCCGGGGTAATGACACTGATTCTTATGTTACTTGGCACAATGATGACCTCCGTATCTATTGTCCGTGAGAAGGAAATGGGAACGATGGAAGTCCTTCTCGTTTCTCCCATGCGTCCCATTCTGGTTATTATCAGTAAGGCCATTCCCTACCTGGTTTTATGTTTTGTGGATGTACTTATCATTCTGCTGTTAGCTTATACCGTCCTTGAGATGCCCCTTAGGGGGAATCTGCTCTTACTTCTGTTGATGTGTATTTTATTCGTCTTGACTACCCTCACGCTGGGACTACTTGTATCTACTCTGGTGGAGAGTCAACAGGTTGCCATGTTTTTGTCTCTGGTTGGATTCTTTATGCCCGCCTTAATATTTGGGGGTTATTTATTTCCCATCGAAAATATGCCTGAGATCCTTCAGGTGATAAGCAATGCCGTCCCCACGCGTTGGTTTTATAATATTTTGAAAAATATTATGATCAAAGGGTTGGGCTTCGAATATATTATAAAGGAGGCCATAATACTATCCGGGATGACCTTTTTGTTCCTGGTAATTGCCCTGAAAAAATTTAAAATCCGACTTATGTGATGAGTGCACTGATATTTTTATTGGAAAAAGAATTTCGCCTGATCTTTCGTGACCCGGTCATTTTACGAGTCATATTAGTCGTACCCATCGTGCAGCTGATCTTAATACCCTTTGCCGCTGACTATGAAGTCAAGAATATTAATTTTTTTGTAGTGGACCAGGATGAATCGATGTATACTCAGCGATTGATTCAAAAACTGGATGCATCGGCATATTTTCGACTCACCGAGAGCTCTTCTGATCCGATGGATGCCCTGGATGCCATGGACAAAGGTAAGGTAGATGTCATTGTAACATTTGCCAAAGGTTTTGAAAGGGATCTGGTAAATGGGCACAGGGGAAAGGTGCACCTGCAGGCAGATGCGGTTAATGGAGTAAAGGCCGGTTTTGGAATTAGCTATGCCAGGAGTATTATTAATCAATTTAACCAGGAAATAAGATCAAAATGGATTCCGGTTTTGCCTCAAGGATTATTCCCCAGAATTGAAATAGAGGCCGCGAGCTGGTATAACCCATACTCCAATTATCATTGGTTTATGGTGCCAGGTATTTTAACCATTTTAGTGACGATGGTGGGATCATTTCTAGCGGCTCTCAATATTGTTTCTGAAAAAGAAGGAGGAACAATAGAACAGGTAAACGTAACACCCATCCGGAAAGAGCACTTTATCTTAGGAAAATTAATTCCCTTTTGGATCATTGGTCAAGTATCTATTTTTATCGGAATGATAGTGGGGTTGGTGGTTTTTGGCCTCTGGCCGGTAG
>JABDLW010000552.1 GCA_013001805.1 Saprospiraceae bacterium
CATTTACCCGGTGATGTGCCAGTTGATGTCCACGTTGGTGAAGCAACAACAGATGAAATGATGCTTTTCTTCATGTCACTGAGTTTCTATCAGGAAGGCGATGAAGATATGATCATTGATACAACCAGCCACAAACATCATCACAATGATTGTATTTTGGGAGACTTCACGCTCCCGGTGAAGGATCAACTTTCCCACTTCCAGTTTGACATACTGCCAAATCCCGCTTCTTCTTACATTATTGTAAGAGTGCCGCAAGAAACCGTTCCTTCGCTAAGTAGTTTCTCGATGATTGACCCTTTCGGTAAAACAGTCTTGCAGCATTCAATGCGCAGCATCATTTCCCGGTTCGCTATACCGGAAACAATTCCTTCTGGTGTATACTATGGTCAGGTAGCATCTAGCACCGGAAGGTCTATCTGGCAGAAGATAGTGATCTTTAAATAAATCTGTCCGCTTGAATGAACCATTTTTACAGTACTGCGGTCCCGCGACCAATAAGAATTCGGATCTTGCTGTCGTTTAGATCATGTTTAGCCAAAGTGGGCTATATCATTTACGAGATTATTGTTCCCGCTGTGCTGACATAATTGGCAAGGATGGAGAAAAGAATAATTCAGGACCTCGAAGAACTGGTCAACGCTGGGATACTGAGTGCACCTAAGTCTCAGGAGATTCGGCAATATTTTCTCAATCAGGAAAAACAATCGAAGAGTCGTCAATTTATCGTCTTTGGCTTGCTGGGCGCCATTCTGGTTGGTCTGGGAATCATTCTCATCCTGGCACATAATTGGGATCAACTTTCACGCCTGACTAAAACGATTATCGCGTTTACCCCTTTAATTGTTGCTCAGGGGCTATGTATCTATACTTTGACAATGAAGCGAGAAGTTCGTTCCTGGCGTGAAAGCTCGGGAACTTTACTTGTATTTGGCATAGGTGCCACCCTGGCGATGATCAGCCAGATTTATAATATTCCGGGCAATGTGGCTTCGTTTATGCTTACCTGGTGTCTGCTGGTGTTGCCATTGATCTATCTTTTACCTTCCACCATGGCCACCGTGCTCTACATCCTGGGCATCAGTTATTATGCTGTTGAGACTGGATACGGCAGTCAGGCAGCCGGTAACGCCCAGTATTACTGGTTGCTTCTTCTGGCCATCTTACCTTACTATCTACAGATGTTAAGGCAGCACAGCAATAGTAATTTTACTTATTTATTAAACTGGTTAATGCCTATTTCACTATCCATTGTATTGGGAACGATAGCTGGAGAACAGCCCACCTGGTTATTTCTCACTTATATTAACTTGTTTGGTCTTTTCTATTTAATTGGCAAGACTGTCCCAAAATTTAGAGATCACTGGAAAAACAACGGATATCTGGCACTGGGATCGATTGGAATCATCGTCCTTTTTCTGACTTTAAGTTTCCGGCAGCTCTGGAAAGAAATTGGGGAAGTTGATCTGAATATCTACTCGATAGAATTCCTTGTAGCCCTGGTGATTTTAAGTGGTTCAGTCTTTTTAATAATCAAACTCTATCGAAGTGAATTTTCTGTATTAGTGCAAGATCCCCTTTCACTTGCCTTTGCCATGTTCAGTGCGGTATTCATTTTTTCGCGGCCAGCGCCAACCGTGGCTGTGGTTTTGATAAATGTCCTGCTATTTCTCATCGGCCTTTCCATGATAAAAAAGGCCATGTCTACCCTAAATCTTGGGCTATTGAATTATGCGCTACTGATTTTAACTGCGCTCATTGTGTGTCGTTTTTTTGATACCAATATTAGTTTCATTGTGAGAGGCCTACTGTTTGTATTAATCGGAATCGGATTTTTTATTGCGAATTATCGACTAATCAGAGAAGCCAATGATTCCTAAGAAAATTGCGATTTACGGACTTGTTTTACTTTGTTTCATACAGATCTATGTGGCTGCAAGAATGATCTATGCCTATGAGAATGTATTGACGACAGGTACCTCATTTAAACTGCGTATTGCACCTGTCGATCCCACCGATCCCTTTAGAGGAAAATACATTACCCTGCGTTTTCGGGATAACACACTGAAGGTTGCCAAAGCCTCCGATTGGCCGCAAGGTAGTCGTGCTTACGTGACTTTCGTAGAAGATTCACTTGGCTTTGCCCGGGCAGATGACATATTCGCACAACCGCTACCCGGACGCGAAGACTACCTGGAAATCATGATTGAGAACATCATCGATCATCCTGACGAGCAGCTAGTTTACCTCGCATTTCCCTTCGATCGCTTCTATTTGGAAGAGTCCAGGGCTGCGGAAGCCGAACGACTCTACCAGGAAGCACTCGCTTCCGGCATGACGGAGGCATATGCACACATTCTGGTAAAAAATGGACATGGAACTTTAGCTGACGTTATTGTGGGTGATAAATCGGTTAAAAACCTGGGAAGTCCCGATTAACCGCACATTTTGATTTCCGAAACTTTGACGTAAGCAACTATTTGACCTCTCAGGTCCCCGCCACAACATACAAAGTGCACGAGAGCAGGTCTTAATATCTTAAAGGGTACCTCTATTTACCTCGGAATGTGCAAAAATTCATTAAGATGCAAGCCAAACAAGGCTAGAGGAAGGAAGATAGCCGTAGCTATGTGACTGACCCGTCTGCTATGGCATGCCGGGCAGGCGATCAACGAAGTATGGCGAAGCATATTAATGAATAAATTTTCAAAGAAAATTGTTTTTACCATGAATGGGGTTGATAGAGGTACCCTAAAAGTACAAGGCAGTCGGGACAGTTATTCAAATGGATCCTGATATCTGGGATCCTGAATAAAACTGGTGTCAGTCAAGGTGTTTAAAAAAGAGATTAAGGCTTCCTTCTGGACTTCATCCAACCGAAGCTTTCTGATTAAGGGATCCTTGTTGATAACCACCTGGTCTCCTCCGCCATCGTTATAGTGGTTGAGCACTTCATCCAGCGATGCGAATCTTCCATCGTGCATATAAGGTGCGGAAAGCGTTATGTTACGTAATGTGGGTGCACGAAACTGGCCGTTATGAAATTGATCTCCGGTCACCTCTCCCCTTCCCCTGTCAGGAAAACTGTTGAGATCAGCGACATTTTCAATCCCATTATTGAAATAATCATTTACGGTAAAAAGAGGTGCATTGTGACAATGGCCACATTCGGCATCCGGTATATCCGCATCCAGGTCAAAAAATAGTACGTAACCCAGATATTCCTCGTCGTTCAATTCAACTTCACCGCGAAAGAAGCGATCAAATTTGGAGTTACCACTACTCACAAGAGAACGCTCAAATTGGGCAATAGCCCTGGCTGCCAGTTCTTTGGTGATCTCTCCGGCATGGTTGATTCCAAAGGCTTTGCGAAAAAGTAGCGGATAATCCTTGTGCTCTTGCAATCTTGCGACTACCTCAGGCCAGGTATTATGCAGCTCAATGGTGTCTTCCACTGGTAATAAGGCCTGATCTTCCAGGGTGGCTGCCCTACCATCCCAAAACAAGCCCTGATCCGCAAAACCAATGTTTAATAGAGACATGGAACTTCTTCGACCGGAAATGCCATCAATTCCATCACTCACGGCCAGATTATCGGTAAAATTACCTTTAGGTAAGTGACATGAGGCACAGGACATGGTGAAATCGGCGGACAAGATGGGATCATAAAATAACCTGCGGCCCAACTCAATTCCTTCAACCGTTGTTGGATTTTCAGGTGGAACAGGCATTTGGGGAAATCCCTCCGGGCCTCTTATTTCCACTTTCTCGGGGCTGTAAGGGATTTGTGCCAGAGCATCGACTGGCATATCCTTGCGGCACGAGAATTGCAGAAATATAGCCATCATTAGCCAGACAAAATCACTGATTTTCATGTACTGGATTCCTTGCATAAAGAATTACCTAATAAACGCTATGCACCGAAAAAAGATTTTACGGTTGGAGCAAGTAGCGGTATTGAGTAACCAAGATCACATTCGCTTGATTCTGACCGACTTAAATTTGGCAATGGAAACAATTCGAAGTAAAATTAAATTATGAGAATACAACTGCTCGGGTAACAGACGTTAATATTGACAATGATAAAACAGTACGTTAGATTTCTGGCTTTGGTATTTCTCCTGATGATACTGGGCTGTAAAAAGGATACTACTGAGGTATCTGTTTACTTTCAGCTTGTTTATGATGGTGAACCAATGATCATGCAGCAGGAGTATCTTTATCCCGGGGGTAAAACCTTCATTGCCACCAAGGTTAGTATGTATCTTTCTGACCTCTCAATTGCCTCAAATAACGAATCGGTAGTGATTGATGATGTGAGATTTGTCAACCTGACGGAAAGTCATCGAACTGCTAAGCTTGCGGCTCAGGGTCTACTGCTTTACCAAGAGGATCTCGAAATGGATGGTGTCAAAAACCTGAGATTTAATATTGGTTTGACCGAAGAGCAGAATAAGACGGTTCCTGCAGACTACCCTTCTGGACATCCGCTGGCGATGCCAGGTGAGTATTGGCTGGCCTGGGACAGTTATATCTTTTTTAAAATTGAAGGAAAAATCGACCTCGATGAAGACGGCATTGCTGAAGCAGGTGTCGCTTTACATTTGGGTTCAGATCAGGTCATGCGATCTTTTGATCTCATAAACCTTTCGGGAGGAAATCATCTCACCGTTGAGATCGATGTCACAAAAATATTTGGCACGGATAAGGTCTACGATATCACGGAAAATCCTCAAATCCATAGCCTTTCACAAATGCCGGCATTGCTGGAACTTTCAAATAATTTGACAACCGCCGTATCTCTAAAATCGCAATCATGAAAAAACATATCTTCTTTTTCTGTGGAATTTTATTGGCAGGAATACCATTTAGCTCTTGCAAAAAAGAGTCAAGCGAACCAGCTAAAGCAAAAATCAGTTTCGAATTCGATTTTAATGTGGCCGGTGATGAATTAAAATTGGGGCAGGCGTACCAGATCAATGGTACAACGGTATCGTTTGACGCTGTAAATTTTTACATGGGAGGCATTCAATTGACGCAAGAAAATGGTCAGGTCATTGATCTTAGTGATCAATACCTATTGGGTGGCATTGGTAATACGGCTACCTTGAACAGTGATCTGGATGTCAGCGATATTAACAGCATGAAGTTTTTTGTGGGCGTCGATCCCGTAACCAATGCACAGGAGGAAATAGATTTTACCAGCCGTCCACCTACCGATCCATTAGGAATTCAGGATCCATCCATGCATTGGTCCTGGAGTACAGGATACAAATTCTTACGGGTAGACGGCGATGTGGACCTGGATGGTGATGGTATATTGGAAACCGGTGTTGCTTACCATCTGGGTTCGGATGCCATGTTGAAGCAATTTGACCTCACCAATCCGATCGAATTGAGGTCCGGGGATAATGATCTGATCATTTCCTTTGATCTTACTAAATTTTTTACCGGCGTCGACCTTAAAGCTGAATTAGATACACACACAGGAAATAATCTGCCTTTGGCGGAAAGACTCAGGGACAACCTGGCAATCGCTATTGAAGTTTATAGAAACTAATACTCCTTCAATGTGGAGACCATTTGGTCTGGGAATCATTATCCTGGTAATGTTATTGGGCTGTGGCGGTGATGTAGTGTACATTTCAAATTTACCCAACCATTTTCCGCAACCAACCATTCCACCTGACAATAAGCTCACGCGACAACGAGTGGAGCTGGGAAAAAAGATGTTTTTCGATAAGTCACTCTCTCTTGACAGCACCATTGCCTGTGTCAGCTGCCATCACCCGGACAAAGCCTTTACCGATGGACTGGCTTTATCTCCAGGAATACATGGAAGAAAAGGTAAGAGAAATACACCCAGCATCATGAATGCCGCATTAGTTCCGCTCATTAACAAAGATGGCGGTGTAAAAAAACTGGACTTGCAAGCGCTAGTTCCTATAGAGGACGAGAACGAGATGGGTATATCGATATTGCACCTTTCACAGAGACTTGCCCAGGATCCAGTATATGTCAAACAATCCCGGGAAGCATATGGGATGCCTCCCAGTGCCTATGTCATTACGCGGGCTTTGGCATCCTTCGTTCGTACGCTGTACAGCAGTAATAGCCGGTATGACCACTTTATCCAGGGTGATTCGACGGCACTGACAAGCCGTGAAAAAATGGGGAAGGCACTTTTTGAGAGTGATCGACTCAATTGCACCAGCTGCCATGGGGGCATTCAATTTACCAATCATGCTTTTGAAAACAATGGTCTTTACACCTCCTACGTGGATTTAGGCCGGGCACTCATCACCCTTGACTCTGCAGATAGAGGAAAATTTCGTGTGCCCAGTTTAAGAAATGTCGGAATCACGGCACCCTACATGCACGATGGAAGTCTTGCAAATTTAGAAGAGGTCATTAATCATTATGAAGACACGGGAATTAGTCCAAAGAAGGGGCAAAGTAAGAAGATTGAAGCGTTTTCACTTTCCAGTGAGGAGAAGGAGAGCTTAATTGCTTTCCTTTCAGCACTCACTGACGAGCAATTTATAAATTAGAAAGAGCTAGGTACTCATATCGGGTTTTTGGCAGAGACCGTGTTATTTTACCCCGGTATTTAAAAACTAACACCAATCCTATTTTCAAATCGCTTGCGAGCAAATGCTTTACCCTCTTCCCACCAATGTTTCATTTGTTCGGGATCAAAACAAAGGCTATTGTCAGTAAGTACACGAGGGGTATGGAAATAGCGGATTTTTATTTTGTGGTGCAAGCTCTCCAGCAGACCAATGTATTTTTCATCACGAGCTATTTGAGAGAGCATAAAATCAAGAGAAGACATCAACAATGAAAAGGCATTGCGACTGGGAATCTTTTTAATTACTTTGTTTCGGGGAGTAAGAATAATAACGTCCATTTCGGTTGCACCCGCATCAATTGCCTCTTGAATTGGAATGAAGCTTCCGAAGCCACCATCAGCGTATTCCTGCCCGTCCTTGATTACGAGGCTCATAAATGGGACAAAGTTGGCGCTGATCCAAATCCACTCGGCAAATTCATTGTAAGTACAATCTCGAAGGTATTTATGTTCCACTACATTACAACTGAAATTGGAAACAGCAATGACTACTCTGGTGCCTGCCTTTCTAATCCGGTTATAGTGATCCTCGGTAAAGGTTCTCTTTATTAAATCCCTTAAAGCAAAACTTTCCCCGAAAGTCTTCTTTCCCTTCATAAACATTTTAATGACGCCAAAATGATTGATTCTTGACTTATAGATGCCATCTTTCTTTTTAATGATGAAAGGGTGAGCCGAAAAGATATCCTTCTGTGTGACATTGGTGTATACTTCCCGGGCGTGGTCAATTTCACCTGCAGCCAATAGAGGTGCTAATAGTGCTCCGGTAGAGGAACCCGTAAACATGTCGTAATGAATACCTCTTTCTTTAATCAAATATTCGGCAACGCCTCCGGCATATGCTCCCTTTGACCCTCCTCCGGAAATAACCAATGCCCTCATTTTATTGCAGCTATTGTTAGCGTCCTAAAACTACTGATTTCCAGCCTTAGTTCTATCATATCGAAGTGTAGTATTACAGTCAAATTGCAGGAGACAATGGCTGGGTTTCATGAAAGAGGAAAATCATTGATTAAGCTGGATATAAATGCTCCCACGAGACTCGGTTTCAAAATCACTGCAAAGGCAATACCAAACAAAGCACCGTAAAAATGCGCTTGATGATCAATGCGATCTTGCACATTTTTACTCGCATAGGATGAATACCATAAATATAAAACACCCGCAATAATACCGGGAATCGGTATAATGCCGTACAAGTATAACATATACCACGGATACAGCAGTATGTAGATAAAAACAATTCCCGAAACTCCTCCGGAGGCACCGACAGCCATATAACTCTCATTTTCATGTTTGTTAAAATAAGAAGGAAGAGAGGCGCAAACGATTACCAACAGGTAGACTATCACGTAAAAAACGGATCCCCTAACCGGACCAAAAAAACTCACAAAGTGTTCTTCCACTATTCCTCCGAATTGCCACAAAACAAACATATTAATGAGTAAATGCAACCACCCGCCGTGCACAAATCCCGATGTCAGCAAACGATGGAATTCCTTATGATGATACTCCTTTGCGGGCCAATGGGCCAGAGAGTAAAATAGTTGATTATTATTAAAGGAAAAGTAAGACACAAGACATGTGACAATAACTAGAATAATGGTTATAGACATCTATGAGATTTTAATCAGTAAATAAAACAAATTGTGTTCCAAGGATCAATGATGATAAGGTAGGTTTTTATTGATCGTAAATGCCCGGTATAGTTGCTCCAGGAAAATCAGTCGCACCATATCATGCGTAAAGGTCATGTCTGAAAGTGCAATTTTAGCATCCGCTCTCTTATATAGTTCCGGACCAAATCCATAAGGCCCTCCGATAATGAAAATTACTTTACTCACCTGTCGCAACAGGTATTTTTCACATTGCCGGGCAAATTGTGCTGAGGTCATATTTTTTCCACTTTCATCCAATAAAACTATTAAATCTCGCTGGCCGATTTGCTTTAGGTAATTTTCATCATCAATCTTCACATTTCCTTGACTCTTCTTTGATCTGGAGGAGGAAAACTCGCGAATTTCGAATCGATGAAAAAAATTTATCCGCTTAATATAGTCATCAATGCCTGGCTGTAAATATTTTGTTCTTGTCCTTCCTATCCACCAAAGCTCAATTTGCATCAGAATTCATCTTTCAATAATTTTATCAAATGCTTCCTCTCCGAAAAATCTCGAAAGATCAGCTTCAACAAGTCTTCCTTGACGCTGCCTAGCCCGCTGGCATTCAGTCGTCTTAAGACTTGAATAATATAGACACCACTTTGTGTCCCTATATACTTTTCCAAGTGCCCGATAATATCACTTCTCATTCTACATCGAAAGAGTTCGCTATCGGCACTCCAAATAAACTTGGCATGGCGCAAAAGGATCTCGGTATCTTCTATTTTATTTAATAGTTCGATAGCTGAATGCGAATCATTCTGGACAACATACAAATGAAACAGCAGTGGAAGGTTGCCGGCTTTTTTAATTCGTTTTTCTAATTTTTTCGCAACGGCTGACCAGCATTCTCCGGCTTCGTCTTTCAATTTCCTAATATGATCAGGAGTGCCTTTTTCCAGTGCGCGTTCCATATAGTATTCGAGTTTCTTTTTCTGATCACTTTCGGATGCGATCAATTGCTGAAATGCCCATTTTTGGACGCGTGGGCCCTGACTCTTGGCTAGAGCATGTTGCGCCATTTTGGTATGCAGTGACTGATGTTCTGCCCGAAAAAAAGAAAATAATTTGTCTAATAGCGACAAATCCAGGATATAAGCTTCAACCAGTGCCTCTAAAGCGGCATAATCCTTTTGAAGGATAGCTATTGACCAAAAAGCCAGTTGGGCATGATGATTCTGGCTATCCTGCTCAGCATATTGTCGAAGTTGCAGGTAAATATCTGTCTTTTCCCGCCCCGAATGATTAAATAAGATACTGAACAAATTCAAGCGGGCATCCAGTATCCGGTACGGCTCTTCCCGGCAAATATTCCGTAGTTTTCCTATGATCTCTTTTTTAAATTGTACCGGAAGATCTTCAGAAAAATATTTCAAAAGGGAACGGTGCATTTTAAGCGATATCTCTTCCCATGCCAAGTCACGATAACTTCCACTACCTAATGCCAGGTATCTGAATAAGCCCAAATAAATCAGAGAACATTCCCGATAGTCTTTTCCAGACGAAAGGTCTTCAGCATGATCGATCAGGTCTTCCAGAAAGACAACCATTTTTTTGAATTTCTGGGAGGTTAATTTCCCCGGACTGAGAGCCGATGCATATTTCCGTATTAAAGTATAGTACTTCACATCGGAATTATTATGCACTAATTTGTAAGCATAGCGCACCTTAAGTTCTCCGGCCAGCATCGGATTTTTAGCTGCCTGGGTTAGAACAAAGTCACGCAATTCGCTTTCGGATAAATGTTGCACCACATTCTTCAGGTGTATTTTTCCCAACTTGCTACTCTTGCCACTCTTAACTTTTTTCTTACGTTGCTCACTTTCGATGAAGGTTGAGATATATTGCAGTGCCGCGGCAATATGAGCGCACATCTTTCTATCGCTGAAAAAATCACAATCACATGAGTAACCGTTGACGTTTTTTCGACCTACCAGTACCTCTGTCTCTACTACAGGATCTGTTGGCTGCAAGTTGATCGTCCATAGACCCTTTACATTTGTGACCAATAATCGATGTTTGGCTACATCAAGCAAATCACGTCCCTGATCGAGAAAGTTCTCGGGAATGTGCATAAAGTAAGAATCAAGGGCAAATGTTCTGCTATACATGAAGGATAAGTCAAACCTCCAAATATACGGTAAAATCAAGTAGCAGCGTGTCAGCAGACGGTTACCTGTTGAGACGGGAGCAAAAACCTAGGTAAAAATGGATTGTCGTGACGCTTAATTACTCCATCCTCATTCAGAGGTAAAATAATCCCATTCGTCATCTAGATGATCTATATTCTTTTATTTCCATGAAACAATGATGAACTTCGAAACCACACACACAAACTAAATCATCTTATAAGTAAAACTCTTACAACCTTCTATTATGAAAAGAAAAAGTCTACTTTTCTTCCTGTTCATTGCTTTTAGTGCTTATATCTGGCTGGGACATTCATCGGGTCCGGGGGTGGTCCAGGATACTGACCGTACAGGAAGTCCGTTGTCACCAGACTATTGCAAAGCCTGTCACAACGGCGGGAATTTTGGCACTGAAGTGAATATCCTCTTGCTGGGTGAAAACGATACCGTAACCGAGTACGTACCCGCTGAGACCTATACCTTGCAGGTGTCGATTTCCGCTCAAGGTGCCGAGGGCTATGGCTTTCAGGCCGTTGCTCTGGACTCTGGAAATATGGGTACCGGCGCTTTTGGAGCACCCGGTAATGGCACCCAGATCACAGCCGTTGGTGGTGTAAATTATTTTGAACATAGTGCGCGCTCGGGTTCGCCTGTTTTCGAAATTGAATGGACTGCACCGGAATCAGGGGCGGGAGATGTTACTTTCTATGCGGCTGGAAATGCGGTGAATGCCAATTTTCAAGTCGGCGGTGATCTCGCTGATACAGCACTATTGGTGGTCACTGAGTCCGTTTCCGCAGGCCTGCGTGATCAGGCTGCCTCAATCATCGAACTGCAGGTATCACCCAATCCTGCCACTTCGCTCATCCAAGCCCGATGGTCTGCCCAGGTAAATGCTAAGCGAGTGGAAATCAATGACCTGACCGGCAAGTCTTATTATTCGCAGCAGCTGCGCAATTCGGACACTGCATCAA
>JABDLW010000564.1 GCA_013001805.1 Saprospiraceae bacterium
CTGGGAAACGTATTGAGAACCTGGAACATGCTGCTATTTTCCCGGCTAATCTCTATGTTGCGCCAAAGGACAGGATGCAGGGAGTGCTGCGGGCGATTGAAGATGAGTTGCATGAACAAGAGATGTATTTCGAAAGAGAGGCGAGATACATAGAGGCAAAACGTATTAAGGAAAGAGTGACTTTCGACCTCGAGATGATGCGAGAACTGGGTTATTGTAATGGGGTGGAGAACTACTCCCGCTTTTTTGATGGAAGACAACAAGGCACACGACCGTTTTGTCTGCTGGACTATTTCCCCGATGACTACCTAATGGTAGTTGATGAAAGCCATGTGACGATACCGCAGGTACGAGGGATGTGGGGCGGTGATCGGGCCCGAAAGTTGAATCTTGTGAACTATGGGTTCAGGTTGCCTTCAGCTATGGATAACCGGCCTCTGAGCTTTACAGAATTTGAGAACATTGTCAATCAAGTAGTATACGTCAGTGCTACGCCGGGAGATTATGAATTGGAACAAACCGGGGGCCTGATCGTTGAGCAGGTTGTGCGCCCGACCGGACTGTTGGACCCACCGATCGAAGTTAGACCAAGCCTTAATCAAGTGGATGATCTTCTTGAGGAAATCAACAAGAGAATCGAAGTTGGGGAGCGAGTGCTGGTAACCACGTTAACCAAGAGAATGGCAGAAGAGCTTTCCAAGTATTTGGCCAAGCTGGAAATCAAATGTCGATATATTCATTCGGAAGTCGACACCATGGAACGAGTGGAAATTCTACAGGAATTAAGGCAAGGCATATTTGATGTGTTGATAGGGGTAAATCTACTTCGTGAGGGACTGGATTTGCCAGAGGTTTCCCTGGTGGCTATTATAGATGCCGATAAGGAAGGATTTTTGAGAAATGATCGCTCCCTGACTCAAACTGCAGGACGGGCAGCAAGAAATGTAAACGGTCTCGTGATTTTCTACGCTGATAAGCTGACGGAGTCAATGCAGCGAACAATTGAGGAAACCAGCCGTCGGCGGGCGAAACAGATGGCCTACAATGAAGAATTTGATATTATACCGGAGACAATTAAAAAATCGGTTGGTGCGCGATCCATATTAGATATCCGCACTAAGATTGCTCCAAAAGCATACATCGAAAATGATGAGCCGAACATAGCAGCAGATCCAGTAGTGCAATACATGAGTCGTGATCAGATCGAACGGGTGATTGCAGAGACCGAACGTAAGATGAAGGCTGCGGCCAAAGAACTGGACTTCATTAGTGCCGCCCAATATCGCGATGAATTATTTGCTCTTCGGAAGCGATTGAAGACACTATAGTAATCCCAGGCAATTTTTTGGAGGATCGTGAGACAGGAGCCTTCTGGCAAAATACCTTACTTTTGCTGAGCTAACTAAAAAATCAATGGCGACACCGATAAGTGTTTCTTTTCATACGTTAGGGTGCAAGCTTAATTTTGCTGAGACTTCAACGATTAAACAACAGTTTGAAGCCGCAGGATACCATGTAAATCCTTTCGAAGAAGGTGCTGATATTTGTGTGATCAATACTTGTAGTGTAACGGATTTTGCTGACCGCAAGTGCCGAAAAGTCGTGAGGCAGGCATTAAATAAAAACCGTGATAGTAAAATTGTCGTGGTCGGATGCTACGCTCAATTGAAGCCAAACGAAATCGCTGATATTGAAGGAGTCGATTTGGTGTTGGGGGCGGCAGAAAAATTTAACATACTTTCCTATATCGATCGTCTGGATAAAACCCCGGGCAAAGGTTGGGTTAAAGCATCTGATATTAGTGCGCTTGATACATTCTCCAGTGCCTTCTCATTTGGGGATCGAACCAGGTCCTTTCTTAAGATCCAGGATGGTTGTGATTACAATTGCTCTTTCTGTACCATTCCGCAGGCCAGGGGAAAAAGTCGCAATGACACCATTGGGCAGGTTTTAAAAACGGCCGAATTAATTGCGCAGAAGGGGATCAAGGAAATCGTTCTTACCGGAGTCAATATCGGTGACTTTAGAGATCAATCAGCCGATGGATCAACACCATTACTTCTCAGAGATTTACTCAAATCTTTGGATCGGGAGGCATCAGTGCCCAGATTACGTATATCTTCCATTGAGCCCAATTTGTGCTCGGATGAGATCATAGATTTCGTAGCCAGGTCCACTACAATCATGCCTCACTTTCATATGCCCTTACAGTCGGGAAATGATAAGCAGTTGGCAAAAATGAGACGAAGATACCGTCGATCCCTCTATGCTGACCGAATTAATAGAATTAGATCACAAATGCCCCATGCATGCATTGGCGCTGATGTTATAGTCGGATTTCCCGGAGAGTCTCGGGATGACTTTCTCGTTACGAAGCAGTTTTTAAGCGAATTGGATGTCAACTATCTTCATGTTTTTACCTATTCGGAGCGAGCAAACACTTTGGCTGCGACCATGCAAGACGCGGTACCTTTGCATGTCCGCAGAACCAGAAACGAAGAATTGCGAGACTTATCCAGCCGGAAACAACGTCTGTTCTACACCAGGCACATGGGTACGATCAGCGAAGTTTTGCTGGAAAAAAGCAGAAAACCAAATTGGTACAATGGCTTCACAGAAAACTATATAAAGGTTGAAATTGAGCATAGTCCGGGCCTGAAAATCAATTCTATCCAGCCTCTACTGCTGGATTCTCTTAAAGATTCAGGTGTGATGCAAGCTAGGGCAGACTTAGAAATTCACGCCGGCAGTTAACATCATTAGAAGGGGCTTGCTACCCGAAATTGATTTATCAAAATCAGCAAATCCTGGTTCGATGGCCAGATCGATCGAAATGAAAGACAGGTCAATTCCTGTGCTGAGATTAATGCCGAGATAGCCCCCGGTAATATCGGCAAATTGTACGTTACCATTTACTCCGGCTATAAAATTGAAAGCGCCGGTGGCTGCCAGTCGCCAATTAAATCGTTCTTTTGACAGCAAGCGTGTTTCCAGACCACAAATTGCTTTGAGTACTTCATAACCATTTCTTACCTTAAAAAACTGTGTCTCCTTCGGATGTTCCTGCACATGCATGTGCATTTTAGCATAATATCCTCCTACTTTAAAATAGGTATTATCTTCTGCTCCCAATCGTACTTCCAAACCTGCAGTTGTGCCCGTCTGGCTCATTTTCATAATGGAATTCCCATCTTTCAAATAGTCATTCCAAACCAACCCTGCTTTTACCACCGCTCCACTCGACTGTGCAAAAGTCAAATGAGCAAGGCACGCGAAGGCAATGCAGATAAGGTATCTCATAAAATAAAGTTAAGGGATTACACGGGAGGAAGGGCAAAGAAGGTGCCAAAAAAATAAGCGCCAGTTTCTTACGATCTGGCGCCCATTCACCCTTACAACAAAATTTGATTATGATGAGTCAGATAAATCCAACTCCTTTTCATTTCTAAATGTAAAATTGGTTTAAAAGTTACTTTGGTTCAACCCCATATTGATGTGGTAGGGTTAACTCGCCCTTTCTGCACGCATTTCTTCTTTCGAAGAGGAAAAAGTAAACTGGGTACTTACTAATCCTGATCTAAACCAGTCAATACCTATTATAATCCTATTTTTGACGGATTAAATAACCACGTCGCATGTATCCTGACTTAAGTTACTTGTTGCACGATCTACTCGGAACGAGAGTTGACAACGGATTTTCCTTGATCAAAACCTTTGGGTTTGTACTGGCTTTGGCCTTTTTGGCGAGTCGATATTTTTTTGGTAAAGAGCTTGTCCGAAAGGAGAAACTAGGGCTTCTCAAGCCTAGCAAGGAAAAAGTGTCTTTGGGCTTCCCCGCGTCCCCATGGGAGATTCTGATGAATGCCATTGTCGGCTTTTTGATCGGCTTTAAAGTGATTTATCTGTTTAATCATCATCAGGAAATCGGTGCGGATATATTGCCTTTCATTGCTTCTACCGAAGGAGACATACTGGGAGGACTCATGGGAGGATTGCTTTTTGGTTTCTTACAGTGGTATGGAAAACATCGGGAAAGACTAGATAAACCGGTCATTAAGGAAATCGACGTCTATCCGCATCAACGAAATACTGACATTACTATTAGAGCAGCTATATCAGGCATTTTAGGAGCCAAATTATTCGCCATTTTTGAGAGTACGGAAAACATTAAGGCTTTCTTTGAAAATCCTATTGGGCAGTTTTTTTCCGGAAGTGGCTTGGCTATATATGGTGGCCTTATTGTGGCATTCATTTATGTTTACTGGTATGTGCAAAAGAAAGGCATGAAACCCATCCATATTATGGATGCGGTGGCACCAGCATTGATTATGGGATATGCTGTTGGTCGCATTGGTTGTCAACTATCTGGCGATGGTGATTGGGGTATTGTCAACTCAATGCCTGTTCCCACGTGGTGGTTTTTACCTGATTGGATGTGGGCTTATGATTTTCCCCATAACGTCCTGAATCAAGGCGTCTTAATTGAAGGTTGTGAAGGCACTTATTGTCGTCGATTGGCTGAACCCGTTTACCCGACGCCTTTCTACGAAGTTGTAGCAAGCTTAATCATCTTTGCGATCCTATGGTCCATCCGCAAACGCATTGTAATTCCGGGAATGCTCTTTTTTATTTATGTGACTTTAAATGGATTTGAGCGCTTCTGGATCGAGAAAATCAGGGTCAATGACAAAATACCCTTTCTGGGCATGAATCCTTCACAAGCGGAAATCATTTCTTTCCTACTCTTTTTTACCGGCATCATTGGTTGTATCGTAGTTTATCAAAGATCTAAGAAGACTCCACCACCGTAGTCATTAATTTCGAAATTTCATTGGCAGCACGATCCCAACTGAAAATTTCAAGTCGCTTTTTACCGGCCTCAATTAAATCATCCCGCAGGTTTTTATTCTCAACGAGGTTGTACATCGCCTGAGCTATCTCTGATGGGTTTTCAGGGTCAACCAGTAAAGCAGCTTCCCCGGCTATCTCCTTCATGGAGGACCGGTCTGACGTAATAACCGGTACTCCCATTGCCATAGCATCGACGATGGGTAATCCAAACCCCTCAAAAAATGAAACATAAACCAATCCTTTACTATGACTTAAGTAGTGAAACATCTCAGTGTCCGGTATAAAGCCGGTTAAGATAATATCATCACGGTGCGTACTATTTTCAAAGGCAATTTCCAGCGGTCCGGTTTTCCAGGCTTTTCTACCCACGATCACCAGTTTGATTCTTCGCAATGTGAGCTTCCGAAATTTGTCAAATGCCCGGATTAATCCAGCAATATTTTTTCGCGGATGAATTGAACCAATGGCAACAAAATACTCACCGGCTACGCTCTCACTTTGTTCTCGCGGGCTCTTATTCAACTTTTTTGGCGTTCGGTATCCATTATAGATTACTGTAGTTTTATGAGCTGAGGTGGGAAAGTGTTGGGCCAAGTCTTGCGCTGTTGCATTGGAGACGGTCACGATATGGTTTGCTTTGGAAATAAATTTTGGTGTGTATGTTTGATAATACCACAACATGACCTGGGATATTTGATCGGGATAATGTTTGTATGCCAGATCATGTATTACCAGGAGAGACCTGCTCACAGCACTCGATAGGGATAAAAATCCATCGGGGGAGAAGAAGAGATCAGCACTGGTTCGGCGGTACGCTCTCGGAATGCCTACTTCAAACCACCAGATAAATAAAAAAGGGTGTCGGGCCATGGGTCTGATCAGTTCAAAGGTCACATTCTCAGGAAATGTGAACAGCATCGAACTTTTACGGTCTACACACAAAATAAAGTGATGATTAGGATGGCTTTTGGCCAAACGGGAGACGATTTCAAAAGTGTAAAGGCCGATGCCCTCTAATTTATTTGGTATTAGAAATCGGGCATTTATTAAAATTCGCATGGCTTCCTTGTCCAGAATTCCTAAAATCTAAAGATAAGATTCCCAATCAATCTGTATATTTCAAGATAAAGCAAGGAATTTTTGAGAGTTTTACCTGGAGACATGAATAAATCTAGTGGAAGAAACTGACATATTGGTCATCGGCGCTGGTGTTGCCGGATTGTCCTTTGCCATCAAAATGGCTGAAAATAGACCGGACTTAAAGATTACCATTATTACCAAGTCAAGGCTGGGTGAGACCAACACGAAATATGCTCAGGGTGGAGTTGCTGCGGTCTGGAATCTTGAAGTAGACAGTTACGAAAAACATATAGCCGATACGCTTGATGCGGGAGATGGACTTTGCGATAAATCAATTGTAGAGTTGGTGGTAAGGGAGGGTCCGCAACGGGTAGAAGAACTCATCCGCTGGGGTGCAAAATTTGATCAGCAAAATGGGATGTACGATCTGGGACGAGAGGGTGGACACTCGGAGAACAGAATTTTGCATTATAAAGATCTGACCGGATGGGAGATACAGCGGGCATTGCTGGAGAAAGTAAGCCAATATAAAAATGTACAACTTTTTGAGCAGATCTATGCAATCGATCTGATTAGTCAGCACCATTTGGGCTATAGTGTAAGCAGGGTCACACCAGATATCACTTGTTATGGCGCATATATCCAAGATAAAACGAAAAACGAAATTGAGAAGATTATCTCCAGGGTCACAATTGTAGCAACCGGTGGAGCCGGACAGGTGTATCGAAATACCACAAACCCCACAATTGCCACTGGAGATGGAATTGCAATGGTATACCGGGCTAAAGGCAGATTAGAAAATATGGAGTTTGTGCAATTTCATCCAACAGCTCTTTACAATCCAGCTCATGAAAACCCAGATTTTCTAGTATCTGAAGCGGTGCGGGGATTCGGGGCAATTCTAAGAACTACTGATGGTGCTGACTTCATGTATAAGTATGATGAGCGTAAGTCTCTGGCACCCAGAGATATTGTAGCCAGAGCGATTGATAACGAAATGAAGATAAGAGGGGACGACTACGTTCTGCTTGATTGCACGCATCTGGAAAAAGAAGCTTTCATCAGCCATTTTCCAACAATTTACAACAAGTGTTTATCCATCGGTATCGATCCACTGCAACAAATGATTCCAGTGGTACCAGCTTGTCATTATATGTGTGGCGGAATCAAAGTAGATGAATATGGGAGGAGTTCCATAAGGCATCTATATGCTGCTGGAGAATGCACCAGTACAGGACTTCATGGTGCGAATCGACTTGCATCCAACAGTTTGCTGGAGGGATTGGTTTTTGGCCATCGAATCGCTGAGGAGTTGACAATTAACATTGATCAGGTGCATCTTAAAGAAGGAATTCCGGATTGGGATGCACAGGGAACAACCAAACCTAAAGAAATGGTACTGATTACTCAAAGCTGGAAGGAATTAAAGGAGATAATGAGTAGCTATGTGGGAATTGTCCGCAACAATGTGCGCTTGAAAAGGGCTTTGTCCCGGTTACATCTCCTTTACCAGGAGACTGAAGATCTCTATCAATCCACAATTCTTTCTCCCCAACTCTTTGAATTGCGGAATCTGATCACTATTGCTTACCTGGTTACTAAATCGGCAGAAATGCGAAAGGAGAGTCGTGGTCTCCATTTTACTACTGATTACTTGGAACAGCTTCCATTTTTGGATTACACTACGCTTTAACTAACAGATCAGACAGGTTCTTTTCCACCATGCAGTAAATCCTGGTATTCCTTGAGTTGATCCCACTTACCATGATGAGCCAGCTCAGCTTGTTTTGGCCAGGTACCTGGATCGTGAATCCGGTAC
>JABDLW010000619.1 GCA_013001805.1 Saprospiraceae bacterium
CATAGTTGCTCGCAAATCAGAATATGCTGGGTGTATTTTAGTACGCTTCCATGATAGGTGGGATTGTCAATCCAATCGTCTGTAGGCTCACCCAGGTTGCACCAATCTATAAAACACCAGGTACGAATCACTGCGTGACAGCGTCTTGATGTGTCGACGAGCTCAAAAACCTTGTCAAAATATCCCACTCCAATCTGACTGCAATCGTTGTCAAAGAGGTACATGGGGCTCCCTATGCTATCGGGATGTGCCCCACCGCCAACATTACCACTACCATCCGGATCGTATTCCAGAGCACAGGCCTGTAAAACGGTATCCGGAGGAAGTTTGAATTTTCCCAGGTCGAGAGTATCCGGGTTTATGATCCTGATTTCCTGGGTTTTGTAGGTGGTATCCGGTGCAGTCATATGACCACCGGCGCCATTTTGGCACTCTTTCCAGATTGACCATTTTCGATAAATAACTCCCTGACCACAACTGTTTAGATCATGCCAAAGAGTTTGCGTGCAATGGACGTTATCGGAACAGTTCACTAAAAGAGCGCCATGGCTCCAGATTTTAGTAGTATCCTCCGATTGGCAATATCTAATGGTATCCACAACATCTATCCAGGTGCCGGTGTGATAATCGAAAACAACATCTGCGACCACAGAATCCTGGCAAACGCACATGCTGTCGATAAAGGTAATATCACAATTCAATGCCATGCCATTTGAGTCGATGAGTTCACCATCATTGCCACGCCAGACTTTTTGATAGGTGCCAAAAATCTGATCGAATTCGCTGAGCACAGATTGATCACCCTGGTCAAAAGCAGCAAGGAGGTCCTCTATACTAGCATCATTGCTATTGTGATCATATCTTTTTTCCTTAAATGTCCGGCAGGCGATGCTGATCTCCGTGCTGATCTCTTTAGCTACTTCAATGGGAGACTTGTCTTCTACCAAAGCGTCAGACCAGGATTTGCTCCAATTACACCAATAATCCATGACAAGTATCTCGACTTTCACCGTTGTGCAAACATCCTCGCACGAGAAAGGAACCTGAGGTGCCCAACCTCCACCCAGTTGTTTTACCTTATCGAAATCTGCTCCGGGACTCAGCAAGGGCTTCACCAATTCATCAAAATGATTTTCATCAAGCACTGCTTTACATTCGACGGTAGCATGCCGCATCAGGTCGTATTGCCAGGCGTCCAGCAGTACCTGGCTGCAGTATTGGCTATCATAGGTCAACCACTGCAAAGTCTCCCGATAATAGTCTTCTGCGTCATCCATATCGTTAAGAACGGGGCTATAAATGCTGTCACCCTCAGGTGTTACGGATACGAGCTTGAGACTATCACATAAATCAATGCAAGCCGCTTTCCAGTCGGTTCTTCTGGCTAGTAAAATGGCAATATCACAGTTATCCCAGCTTCCCTGGTCAAAGTTTTGGGCATCTACCCAGACTTTCTTACTGCCCAAGGCAATATTTACACCTTTAGCCGCAACGGCTACTGGCACGGTACGATCCTTGATCACCAGACCACAGCTATCCAGGGCCAGGTTATGGCATTGATCGTAAGCTTCGTAGATGACCTGTATCGTGTCGTTCTGCTGTGATATCGAGATCAAATCAGTGGATATCCATTGCGAGCCGCTTTTAAAGAATTGATAGGTGCCCCAGCCTTCCACAATGGCTTTCACCATAACTACCTCCCCACACACGTCGGCCGCAGTGACCGGAGGCAATGTGAAATCTGCACCGCAGTCGTGGCTACTTGCCGGAATAATTTTTATTTTTTCACCGCAGTTGAGCACCGGTGGAGTGGTATCCAGGACGATGCTCCAGAAATCACATGTCCAGTAGCCCGGCGTTGTGCCCACTGGAGTCAACACATTTTGAGCCACGTCCTGATCCGGACAAGCGTTGGCGGTGGTCCCATAACAGGATTGTTTTATTTCCACTGTAACGCGTTTCATTATTCCACAATCTGACTCAAAAGGGAGCTCTTCAGAGCTTACCTGCAGTCCACATTTCGCGTCGAATATACGGGCCGAACCATCGGGGTTTAATAAGTATAGTCTTTGGCAAGGTGTTCCGGCAGGCCCTGGCAATAACATGTAAGGGCCAAAATTTTGCTGAATGTCACCACAATATGACGTGTCCCGTTCTCCACAAAAAGTATTATTCCTGGTCATCAGGGGGAGCCTTTTGACATAGATCGTGTCAAAACCGGTACTTCTGGATCCATCTTTTCCCATGACTTCGTATTCACGGTAAATGATTTTAGCTGTGTCGTTTCCAGGGAGACAAGGCATCGGTTTGACCCAGTCGGCCACAAAATTGATTTTTGGTTCTACTGTTGAGCAGGGAGCGGTTACCTCTGGTCCCGATCCAACCATGCCGCTATAAATTAAGGGATCTATACAGTAAACCATCGTGTCATGACCCTGGATGCTGGGAGTTTGATCCACTTTAAAAGTCAAGTTGCCTTCACAAGAGCCTTGATTGTTAAACGCATTGAAGGTCAGACCGCGATTTGCGTATTGACATGCAGCTATACGAAGAGATAGGGGGCCGGTGACATACACCTGTTGGAGAACTGCCCCCGCTGAATTTAAAAGTTGAAAGGTAAAAGGTATGGCCCCTGCCAGATTAGGCACGGCGTCGGCGATTCGAAGCGTCGAAGAATCGTCAGATTCAATAGCCATATTCAAGCTACGACATTCGGGTCCGGACTGTGCATAAATATCATTCCCCATAGTGGCTAAGAGCACTAGAATGAGGAATCTGAAAATGTAGTTTTCCATAATCCTGCGATTAATTGAAGTGAAGATATATATATTTTTCATTTATATATAATTTTGTACATTATTTTTACACTGATCTACAGTATGTTGTACATTGCCATACTTTATATATGTTAAGACAACTATATATAACTGAAGTACCTGAGGAATTGGATAGGTGTTAATTGTTGCGGACGATCATCTGGAGATCTAGCATTTCAGAGTGAACTATGTCATTAGTGAGGAAAGAAATACCATCGGCAAATCTCTCAAGGGTGACTCTGAAACCTGCCTGCCTTTTGCCGAAAACAACGATTTGCATTTTTTTCATTGAACTTTAATGCCGGATTGGACAGTTATTCCGTTTTACTTACGTATTCGTTTTTTGCAATGAAAGTTTTTAGCGTTAGATCCCCGGTTCTCACTGTCCTTATATTTTGTTCTGTCACCCTGGTTTTGAGTGCACAACAACATGCAACGCCTAAGATTGGATTGGTGCTCAGTGGGGGAGGGGCAAAGGGATTTGCTCATGTCGGGGCAATACAAGTGATGGAAGAGGCAGGAATAAAGATTGATTACATAGGTGGCACCAGTATGGGTGCTGTCATCGGAGGTTTATATGCTGCAGGCTATAGTGCTAACCAAATTGACAGCCTTTTAACCGCTATCGATATCCAGGAGGCGATCTTTGGCAAACAGATTCGAGCGAATCATTCAATTTTTGACAAGACATATGGTGAAAGATATTTTCTGACTCTTTCGATTTCAGATTTTAAGCTGCAGATTCCGGCAGCAATTTCCGATGGCAGGAGCCTGCAGGACTTATTTTCCGGTTTATTAAGGGAATATGATTCTTTACCGAATTTCCAGGAACTGCCCATACCATTTCTCTGCATTGGCACCAAGGTAGTTGATGGGACCGAAATCGTATTTGAAAAGGGTAAATTGTCCGATGCTATCATGGCCAGCAGTGCCTTTCCGGGTTTGCTGCCCCCTGTAACAATCGACGGAGAACTTATTACCGATGGCGGAATTCTTAATAATTTCCCGAGTAGAGAAATTAAGGAGAAAGGGATGGATTTGGTCATCGGTATATCGGTGGACAAAGGGTTAAAAAACGCAGACCAACTGGATAATATTTACAGCATCATCAGTCAAATAAGTTTTTACGAATCTGCTAGAAGAACTATTGAACAGGAGCAATACTGCGATCTTATTTTACATCCGGATACGGAAGGGTATGAAGTGACTAGTTTCCCGGCTAAAGACATTCTGATCGAAAATGGAAGACAAGCGGCGCTCAAATTTATTGAGACTTTAAAAGACATTAGTGCATATCAGCAAGGTGAGTTAAGCCGGGAAGAGATTCGGCTCGAACCGCAGGCTTCCGACACAATGACGCAACCACTAAAATTGATGGCGGACAATCCACTTGATCAGATTGATCACTTGACTGGGTTGGTGCGCTTCGGGGTTCATTATGATCAAATCTATCATAGTAGCCTTCTGCTAAACCTGACACTGCAAGACTTTTTGTTGGATCGTACCACGCTATCTGCTAATCTCGTGTTAGGTGACAATATTCGCTATGGCATACATTACCTGAAGCGAAATGAGCATCTACCTGATTTTGGCTTTAATGCGACATTAAACTATAGCGACATCATCATCCCTTTGGCCAACCCCATCTCATTACCGGATAATTTATTGCTCAGAGATTTCTCATTGCATTTTCGCGATCAAACGACGGAATTTTATACCAATATTCTCTCCAATCATAAGCTTAATTTTGGACTGTCGACAGGTATAAAATATTTTAAGCTTTCCAATGATAATATCACCGCCGAAGCCAATACATTTCCACTTTCTCAAGAAAAGAATTGGTATTATTATTTGTCCAATTATTTCTATTACGACACCAAAAACCTAAGATACTTTACCACCAAAGGTACACTCATCGACGCTTCGATCAATTGGATTTATCCGATGACCAGGGAGAGGGGGATACAGGATAGATTTAGCTATAATTTTAATCTCACATTTGAAAAGTATTTTTCACTTGCCCCTGGTTTAACGCTAAGCAACACGACGGATGGGGGTATATTGCTGGGCCAGCGGCTCACCGGCTACAATTACTTTCTTGGCAGCATTAACCAGAATCTGATTACTAACTGGCGTCCTTTTATCGGTTTGCAGCTTGGTGATCTGATTGGTACTAAATTTATCCGACAATCTTTGCAATTACAATTCCGTTTACGGAAAAGCCTATTTTTTTCTGTCTCTGGAAATGTTGCTTACGCTGGCGATCTACTCAACAATAACCGATCTTCTTTTACTGCAAAAAGTCTGGGATTTAGATTGGGTTTGGATTCAGGAATTGGGCCCATTGAGGTAAGTTATGGAATATCCAATTTAAACAATAGCTTTAACGTGACTCTTGGCCATTGGTTTTGATCTTGCCACCGGTGAGTAACATGGCCAAGAGAATCAGACGAAAAACAAATGTGTTTGTGTACTAGCATCCATGTTACTACAAATCAGGAGATAGTATTCTCCGCCAAATGTTGAATTTCATCCAACTGATAAACGCTGACTTTGTTCTTTTGCTCACTTTTGGACAATGCTACCATCGCGGCTGCCACCGTACTGCCTCTTATGCTTCGATATTTTCGTAATGGTGGAAATATCTTTCCCAAAGTATTGATTATGGCAGCACCCCATTTTTCACCAGTGCGGTCTTTATCACGTTCACCCGCAAGGACACTGGGTTGTAGAATTATAATTCTTTTGAAACTGAGTTTACGCACGGCGTCTTCCAGTGCTCCTTTTATCCGGGAATAGAAAAAGAATGATTTTGCATTTGCCGAGGTGGATGACACCAATAGATAATCATGCACTCCATTTTCACTGGATAATTTGGCAAACTGATATTGATACGTGTAATCTACCTGGTATTGAGCTTGCTTACTTCCGGCCTGTTTCAATGTGGTGCCCAGACAGGAAAAGAGTACATCGCCCTCTATTTTATCCTTAACCTCTTCTATTTTTTCAAAATCAATGACCATTTCCCTTAATTTTTTGTGCTGAATTCCCGTCGGCCTTCGTACAAAAATCTTTATGATTGAGTAATCTTCATCCTGTAATAATTGTTGTAGGAGATTCTTGCCGATCAGTCCTGTAGCACCTATAATAATGGCCGTTTTATTCATAAGGGTACCTCTATTTACCTCTGAATGTGGAAAAATTCATTAAGATGCAAGCCAAACAAGGCTGGAGGAGGGAAGGTAGCCGTAGCTATCTGACTGACGATCAACGAAGTATGGCGAAGCATATTAATGAATAAATTTTCAAAGAAAAATTGTTTTTACCATGAATGGGGTTGATAGAGGTACCCATAATTAAGTCTTATTTTTTGTGCAGCCTAAAACCCATACCGCTGGGGTCCACCTCTGCGAATTTCCTCGCTGGCAAAAGATTCAAATTGTTTGAAGTTATGGCGAAACGCGTTGGATAATTTAAAGGCTGTCGTATAATATGCCTCATCATCATTCCAGGTAGCGCGTGGGCTCAGCACGCTGGTAGGCACTCCAGGGCACCTCCTGGG
>JABDLW010000623.1 GCA_013001805.1 Saprospiraceae bacterium
GCGTGATAATTGAGAAATTTGCGGCTATCCTCGACTTCCCCTTCGACAACTACATTTTTTAACTCAAGTTGCATTAACCAGTCGGGGCAATTCCTTCCGGCGATGTGAAGCTTTAACTTTGGGAAAATCACGTTTAGGTGTGGCCATACCTGGTCCAAAAACCAGTTTAGTCCCTCTACGTTGGGCATCCAGTCAAGTGAACCAATGAATGAAACCGAAAGTGGGCTGTTTGATTTTACCGATTGGAAAGGCACGGCATCTAAATCCAGGCCGATGGGTACAGCCAGGGAGCTGCCGCGGTATCCCAATTTCTTAAATTTCCGTTTATCCAAATCCGAGATGGGAAGAAGTTGATCAACTCGCCCTAATTGTTCAATTTCATATTTCCGCAATTTTCGCGCTGAATAATCAAAGTACCATCGGCGCAAGGCCACCGGTTCATTAGCTGACATTCTCTCCCAAATTTCGTGCTCAACATTATGTGCTCTCAACACGATTTTGGCATCTGTGTTGCCACGGATGATGTCGATGTAAGGTGCCAGGTATAAAGATTCAAGTTGCACAATGTCAAAATGATTCTTTTTTAGGATGGACGTGAGTTTCTTGCGAAATCCCTCATTATCAAAGCGACTGATGTTGTATGAGTCAGATGAAAATAAGTTAAGGAATGCATGCAATGGCTTGACTTCGTTATCGAGTTTTGTATAATGGACGGATTTGTAATGCGGCAACTTTGCGCGAATCCTATTTACTGCAACCGGGTGTTTTGTTGTGTTCATCGCCAATAAGGTTACCTGATGCCCGAGCTGATGTAAAGCCTTGGCCATGTAGGTTACGGCGATAGATTCACCATCTTTCAAAGGATAGGGGAATTTCTTACAGAGTTGTAGTATTTGCATGCTAAATTCAGGGGTCGGGTCTTGCAATCGGTAAGATAACTTTTTTCAATGGAAAATATTGCTCATATATATATAGTATTTTCCCCAAATGAACCTGTGGTTAAGGTGCTTACACTTTTGACCTTTTCATGCAAAAGATTCTTGGTCTAAATTTAAGCAGGCAAAAGAAACGCTGTATGTTATCTTTGGTATCATGAAGTACCTTCGTAACTGTGATTAAAGCCTCCAACATCCATAAGTACTATGGCAAACTACACGTTCTCAAAGGTGTGGACGTGACGATCAACAATGGCGACGTCATAGCCATCACGGGCAAGTCGGGTGCAGGCAAGACTACTCTATTGCACATCCTGGGAACCCTCGACAAAACGGATGAGGGTACCATTCTGTATGACGATGTACTGATCACGGAACTTAGCGACAAACTCATTTCTAGATTTCGCAATGAGAATATCGGGTTCATATTTCAGTTTCATCATTTGCTCAATGAATTTACTGCGCTGGAAAACGTTTGTATTCCGGCACTCATAGCCGGCAAAGATCGAACGGTGAGTAGCAACCGGGGTGAAGAATTACTTGACTACCTGGGTCTTGGAGACCGTCTAGCTCACAAACCATCACAGCTCAGTGGCGGAGAACAACAACGTGTGGCCATTGCCCGGGCATTAATCAACAGTCCAAAAATTGTGCTCGCCGACGAGCCCACGGGAAATCTCGACACAGCAACGTCTGAAGATATACACCAGCTAATATTCAGATTAAGAAGCGACTTCAATCAGACATTTGTAATCGTTACCCACAATGAAGACCTTGCGCAAAGATGTGATAAGACGCTGGTGATGGCAGATGGTCTGATCACCTGAAAGGAATACCCCTTATTCTTTAGTCATTCAGGCCTTATTAAGAAATTCTAATAACATGATCCGCTTTTGACACATATCCCGGTTACGCCTCCATGACTTTTGGCAACCACCTCTGCACATAAGTACCGTCCGGATCTAACTTCTGTTGTTGATTATCAATGTTCAACTGACGCTCTTTATAACCATCCGGCCCTACACCTGCGATATAATTCCAATTGCCATAATTGCTGCAGGGATCATAGTCCAATAGAAGCGATTCAAAAAATTCAGCACCAATTTGCCAATTTACATTCAGATCATTTACCAAATAACTTGCAACTAATATACGACCACGGTGTGCGAGATACCCCGTCCGCGTCAGTTGAGACATACAGGCATCTATAATATCAATTCCGGTTTGACCCTGAAGCCACGGTCGGGCCGACTCCAAATCGTTGATGTCGTCTTTTTTTGGTGAACCCAGAGGTCCCCCTTTTTGAAAAATCCGATTTTTATATTTCTTACCCATAAGACGCAGGTGGTCTCGCCACAGAAGTGAAGCGATTACATTATTGGAGGCATTAAGGAAGCCATGACCAACCAATGCTGCATAGATGGATTTTGGAGAGAGGCAACCGTGACTTATCCACGGGGAAAGTGACCGCGATGAATCCAGACTGCTGGGGTAATGGTCCTGACCGTTGGTGGCAGCAATCTCGCCTAATTTACGCATGCCCTCGCTTTCTCCACCCACAAACTCCCATGCGTACCTGGAGATATCTGTTTCGTGGTTAAAATCGGAAAGCGTCGGTATGTCGCCTGGTATTATATCGTGCCTGATCTGACAAATCTTCGGCACCGGTAATGGATTCCTAATTTCGACAAAGTGCTCCACCTCCTTCTTAAATGCAGCAAAGGAGTCCGGAGCATGGGTAACCGGAAAGGGAAGATCCTGAGTGTAAAGTAACATCTTGCCCCGCTCATAGCGCATCTCCTGCCCGATAGACCATAGATTACGCTCCAAGGCATCTTGTACCATGATTTCATCTCGCGTGCGTTCACGGTTACAAAATACCCAGCTTGTCTTTAATGTATTGGCAAATTCGAAGATGACATTTTCCGGCAGTCCAATCCTCACGATTAAATCTGCTCCATGTTCTTGCAGACTATGGCGCAAAGCCTGGACGGATTCCAAAATAAATCTTGCCCGGTGTTTTCCTGTTTTGGCAAATCCGAATCTTGTTTTAGCCTGAAAGACCCGTGGATCAAAAACATAGAGGCACAAAATCTCATCTGAGGCACGAACTGCTTCAATCAAGGCTTGATTATCATGCAACCTTAAATCAGATCTGAACCAGACAATGCTCCTCCTTCTCATAGCTTATCACTGCATTTTTAAAAAAGTTTCCCTCTTTATAATACCTTCGCCTTTTGAAACAAGTCTATCACACTTATTGTTACCATTTTTACTTTAATTGCCAATATAAAATGAGGTTTTATTACATTTTTTTGATCATCGTCGCAGCAGCTTGCCAAAGTAACAACTCGCCATCAGGTACTGATTCAGCAGACTTACCTTCGGAATTGGAACCACTCTATGAGGAAGTGATCAATATTCATGATGAGGTGATGCCCGAGATGAGTAAAGTGACTCAACTGCAAACTCAGGTGACAGATCGACTCAAAGGTCAGCGGGCAGAGCAACCGATAAATACAGAGAAGCTAAAAGAAACCAACCAGATCCTGGGTCAACTCAATCGCGCGGAAAGTGCCATGTGGGACTGGATGCACAATTTCGGCAAGTTGGATTCCATACCCCCGAGTGAAAAAGAACGGTTTTTGCAGAGCGAAAAATTATCTGCAGAAAATATGAAAAATTTGGTTTTAGAGAGCATTAAGGAAGCTACCGAATTTCTAGAGCAAACTCCACAAGGTGAGTAATATGAATAAGTATTTAATGGTCCTCATCAGCGTCGGTCTGATCGCATGTGGGAATTCCGACAAACCACTACCCTATTTAGGAGATTCGGAGGAAGTAAATGGTGAAATGATTCATTATCAGGTACCGGAATTTAGCTATCTCGATCAAGACAGTAATACGGTAAGTAATACCACACTAGCCGGTCAGATCTATGTAGCCGATTTGTTTTTTACTTCCTGTCCATCAATCTGTCCCAAAGTCAAGCAAAATATGTTGCGAATAAATAAAGCATTCGAAGAGGAGAAAAGATTGGCATTCCTATCTCTATCTATCGACTATCGCAGGGATTCTATACCGGTGCTCAAACGTTACAGTCAAAAATTAGGCATAGATTCTCAACGGTGGCATTTGGTACAACTGCAAAAAGAGGAAATCTCTCAGGTGGCTAATCAGTATTTTAACGTAGCCTTTGAAGATGAGAACGCACCGGGAGGATTCGATCACTCGGGTAGACTTATCCTTGTCGATCCAAAAGGTCACATTCGTGCGCATTGTGATGGCACCGATCCTGAATCAGTAGATGGTTTTATCCAGGATATAGACCAACTTTTACACGAAGTTGGCTAGGCTGATTTTATTTTTTTTCATTTGCCTGGCCTCCTGCCAGCAAAATCCCTATCAGCAGGGCAAACGTCTTTACGAAATTCATTGCGCATCGTGTCATATGTCTGATGGAAGTGGCCTGGAAAAACTCTATCCTTCACTGGTGAGTCAAGATTTCGAAACCTATGCACCGGCATTCGCTTGCATCATCCGCTATGGATTGGACGATACCGTGATGGTAGATGGAACTGCATTTAACTTCCCGATGCCAGCGAATCCGGCCTTGAACGCAGTCGAGATTTCTAATATTTATAACTATATAATATATCGGTGGCATCCATCATTAGCTCCGGTTCAGACAGGGCAAGTGGAGAATGCGTTACAAAAATGTACAAAACAATGACTCCTGGCGTTTTGACCAATAGATAATTCCTTTATTGTGTATCGTCCTGAGAAATAGTGGTTGATCTCAATATTGTGTGTATTTTTGATTTTTACAGTACGTACTTATGAAAAAATGTATTCTGGGTTTTTTACTGATTTTGCCAATTTTATTGCAAGCTCAAGACATCGAGGCGACCTTCGAGAATTCAGCAGGTGGCGCATTCCTGGTTGAAGGATGCATGGAGATGGCTGACACCATCACTTTCTCCAGAAGTGATGCCTCCCGGGGACAAACGTTTGAACTTCAAGTGCTGGGATCAGCTACAGCCGGCGCTGATTTCACCCTGGGCATTGCTGATTCACTGGTTTTCGATGTGGGTCAGAGAGACATTAAGGTGCCCGTCTTTGCGATACCCGACAATGATCAGGAGGACAGAGAAACAATAGTCTTAAATATATTAGACTCAAATGGCAATGTTTTAGAAACTGTTTCCATTTTGATTCTCGACGAACTTGAGGTAGTGATCGAGCCTGAATCGGTAGAGGTTTGTCAGGGTGAATCGGTCACGTTAAGTACCGTGATTCCCGCTGTCTACCAATGGATCATTGGTAGTGATACAGTAGAAGCCATGGAAGTGACCTTTGTAGCCAGCGAGGAAATGACGGTTCATGTAAACGCACAAATCGGATCGTGCACTGCCAGTGATGAGATCGACATTCAATTAAGGACCGGAATCACGTTTAACGTAGACGATACTACCTATGTGTGTCTGGGTGAATCGGCTACGATTACGGTAGACATCATAGGGAATCCAGCTGGCGACTACGTATGGACGCCGATGGATAGCAGCGTAAACATTCAGGCTGACCAATCCATTGTGGTGACTCCCGAAGTGACGACTACCTATTATTTGATGTTTACCAACAGTGACTGTGCGGTCACTGATTCCGTTGTAGTAAGGGTGGACTCCTTACCTCCGCTACCCATTGCGGTGATACCGGAAAAGGAAACATACTGTCCCGGCGAAAAGGTAACCTTGATTTCGAAATATTTGTATCCTCCGGATTTTCCCGATGTAAAATTCGAATGGGCCTACACGGCAGGTACGCCGATCAGCCCGGATACCTTGGAAAACTTTGTATTTACGACTGAAGATACTTCCTATTACCGGTTGAAAGCGATCAATAATGCCTGTGAAGTAGAAGACAGTGTTTTGCTCAATGTGATCAACCCACCGGTGAATCTCTCCCTTAACGACACGACGGTCTGCCCCTTACAGCCCGTAAAAGTTGTGCTGCTTAATGCCGAAGACTTTGACGAAATCATGTGGAGCCCAGAGATGGGGATAAGTTGTACGGAATGTGCCGACCCAACCATTAGAGTTCCGGAATCCACTACGTTCACATTGATGGGTATGAGCATGGGTTGCCCGGCGTCAGGATCCGTTAATGTAAATATTTTCCCACCTGACTTCATTCCTGTGGTGCCCGATACGACCGTTTGTCCGGGTGAGCCAGTGCGTCTATCTGCGGTCACCGCCAATTTATATGAAGAATTGGAGTGGTCGGGCCAGAACCTTGACTGCGAGAAATGTGACAACCCAACAGCCACACCCGGTGAAGCATCAACATATCAGGTCTTCGGAACTAAGCCGGATGGATGCATTGGGCAGGGTGGTGTCCTCATCAGAACCTTCAGCATCCCCCGTCCAACGGTTATAGCTACACCGGATGGAGCCGTGGAAATAGGGACGATCATAACTCTGGAATCAGGCATCGAGGCCGGCAGCACTTTTACCTGGTTTGTAAATGGACAACAAATCCAAGGAAACGAAACTTCAATTCAGGCTGTATTGCCATCTGAGGGTGACAATACATTTAAGGTGGAAGTCATTTCTCCGGAAGGCTGTATGGGCATGGGCGAAATCAAAATTACCGGCAACCCTCCGAAATATGAAATACCAAACGCCTTTACCCCAAATGGTGACGAACTCAACGATACTTTCAAAGTATTAATTTTCGGCAATTTCAAATTGTCAGAATTCAAAATCTTCAACCGTTGGGGTCAATTGGTTTTTGAAGGCACCGGTGAAAATGGATGGGATGGACGCCATGACGGAAAGGCCGCGCCCTCAGATGTCTATGCCTATCAGGCGGTGCTTGAGTTATTGGATGGAAGCCTGAAGACGGTAAGAGGTGAAGTAACGTTGATCCGCTAAGATCTTTTACGATCCTACTCCGGTTGGGTGCTCATGACGCACCGGTCAAATTGTCCGGCTTAGAGACCTCCCAAAAAAGGAAAGAGCGTTTGATTTTACTCAAACGCTCAATACACCCTAAAAAATTAATAAACTATGAAAACAGTTGCCTTAAAATATTGGGTGAAATATACGCTTTACTTTCATTCTATCCAAAAGTATCTGAGAAAGACAAATTAAATTTCTCCTGTGAGGAGAATACCAAACTTCCTGCTTCAGCCCCGCGATCCCTTATATTTAGGATAATGTTATAGAAAAACATTATATGTGTTAAATTTCGCAGAAAGTTGATATGCAGAAGAAACATTATCGTCTGTCGAATCGTTTACCCTGTACCTTATAACAAATTATGATATCCTTATGATTAACAAAAAAGAGCTAGCAGAATCTAAGAGTGAAGAATCTGTGAGCGAGCCCAAAAACCTCATTCAGACTTACCTTGTTGAGCAATTTGACAAACTCACTTTGCAAAACAACTGGGGTCTGAATTCCAGGGTAAAGCGTACTTTCTCGAGACCTTAGAACGATCAAAGTACTCAACCGGCTTTTCACAATTTCGTATAACTCTCCGTAGTAGGCCAATCGCCGTCTCAGTTTTTGGTTTTGAGCAAAGGGCTATAGCAGTACCTGACTCCCTCTTGGTTTTATCTGAGCGAGCACTACCATGACACAAAGTGTCACAATAGTGCATCAGTCCGCGGTTTGCCATTGATTAGTATCTTTAGTTTGATTTGATTATTAGACTAAATTCTTTCGTAAAATCGAACAATTAATCATTCATGCACCGCATCCGTCCCTGAGGAAGGTCAATGAGACGATCAAGTCCATTGAACAGGGTAACATTGTGGTCTATCCTACGGATTCGCTATTGGCTGTGGGCTGTGATCCACTTCAGAAGAAGTCGGTGATACGCCTGTGTCAATTAAAAGGAATTGATCCTTCAAAGGCCAATCTTACCTATTTATGTGCTGGCATTACCGATGCGGCTATTTTGAGTAAGCAGATCGGCAAGGAACTCTTTCGATTAATTAAGCGCAATACCCCTGGTCCTTTTACCTTTATCCTGACGGCCGGTAAAGATGTGCCCCATCATTTTAGCAACAAGAAGAAAACAATTGGAATACGTATTCCTCAACATTATTTCATTGAGGTAATGCTCAGGGAAATGGGAAGACCACTGCTTAGCATATCGCTGGCCTCAACCGACGAAGAACAGCTCCTTTACCCGGATGAACTTGTTTCAATCTACCGAAATCAAATTGATCTATGGATTGACGACGAGCGTCCGCAAGGCCAGCCATCCACCATAATTGATTGCACAGACTGGCCCCCGGAAATCATCAGGGAAGGTGGACACGCCCTGGTTTGGTGAACATCATTGATCCGGCGTAACCAACCGGGAGAATTCTGCAATATGAGCCGGAGGAAAGAGGGCTTGAAGTCAGAAGTCGGAAGTCGGAGGTGAAAGTATCATGATTAAATATCGAAAAATAACAAAATGAAAAGTGAACGGATGTGGAGAAGTAACAAGAAGTTATTTTTTTTTGGATCGATGACATTCTGAAAAAAAGATTAGCAGCCGGAGAATCTGCAGTCAGGAGCATGTAAATTCATCGAATCTTAGATTTAAAAGCAACCACCATGATATCCTGGGGCGGATGCATAAATATTATTTTTAAAACAAGCCGGAGGATGCATTGCGTTATAACC
>JABDLW010000639.1 GCA_013001805.1 Saprospiraceae bacterium
TGGCAATCACTGGCATATCACCAAGCCGATTGCTTTTGATGATCAGGGCAAAATGTACATACCATTTGGGTCCCCTTCAAACGCTTGCCAGGATCTCACCTACTCACCAGGTGGAAAACCCGGTATTCAAGGTATGGATCCATGTCCGGAATTGGAGCATCACGGGGGAATCTGGCAATTTGATGCCGGTAAAATCAATCTGACTCAGCGTGATGGCATTCGTTTCACTACGGGTGTACGCAGTGTGGTGGGATTGACTTTTAATAACACCACAAAAAAACTGTATGGGATGATGCATGGGAGGGACAATTTATTCATGCTTTTTCCCGACCGGTTTGATCAGTGGCAAAGTGCGGTACTGCCGGCCGAGGAGTTACTTGAAATTAGGGAAGGGGCAGACTACGGATGGCCTTACTGCTATTACGATCACATGTTGGAAAAGAACGTGTTGGCTCCGGAATATGGTGGTGACGGTGCAGTGACTGGCAGATGTGACAGCTGCGACTTGCCCCTGATGGGTTTTCCTGGACATTGGGCACCCAATGATTTACTCTTTTATGATGGCAATCAGTTTCCTGACCGATATAAAAGGGGTGCTTTCATAGCATTTCATGGATCCACCAACCGTACTCCATATCCTCAAGCCGGTTACTTTGTATGTTTTGTCCCATTTACTCAAGGTAGGCCCAATGGAGAGTGGGAAGTATTTGCCGACGGCTTTGCTCAGGTAGATACCATAATAAGTACATCAGATGCCGTCTTCAGACCAATGGGATTAGCCACCGGACCCGATGGATCGTTGTATATCACAGATTCGAATAAGGGAAGGATCTGGCGAATTTCTTACCATGGTGACGCGGCAAAATTTTCAAACACGAAGCTTGCAGCTATGGAGGCACGCAAGTCGCTTCCTCATTTACGCACCCCTGATCCACTACGCGATATTTTGCCACAAAATCGTGGCAGTGGAATAGCGATGAACTACCTTACCTACTGTGCTCCATGTCATCAAAGAGATGGTTTGGGAGCGGAAGGACGTTTCCCCCCCCTTACTGATCCGGAATGGATAATAAATGATAAACAGCGGTTGATCCAGACCGTCTTATACGGACTTACCGGTGATATCAAAGTAGCGGGAGAAACTTACAACAGTGTGATGCCGGGTTTTGCTTACCTTGAAGACACGGTCATCGCAGATATTCTGAGCTATATTCGCCAGAGTTTCGGAAATAACGGGGAACCCGTAGCTTCGGAAGAAGTTCAGATTGCCCGCAGCCAACCAAAAGCCTTATAGCTCGGGATTATTGAGCTGTCATAAATAGTGAACTTGACTTCGGCTTTGTATACCTAAACAAATTTGTTATCGGCATGGTAACAGATAGGGGTCCATTTTGCCACAACCCAAATATGTCTTGGCAATATTTATTCCGGACTTAATTCTTTAATTTAGCCTTCAAGCACAATAGACCTAATTCTAATAATGTAAGAATTCTTGGGAGATCTGGTGCAAACACTTTATTTTCAATAAAAGTTAGAATCTAAACGATGCAAATTCAAAAAAATGCCAAGGAATACGATGCAATTATCGTTGGTTCCGGAGCGGGAGGTGGAATGGCAACTCGAATATTATCTGATGCGGGGATGAAGGTCGCATTGGTCGAAGCAGGTCCCTACTTCGATCCTAAGGATCCGGTGACACAAACCCAGCACAAATGGCCTTGGCAGTCTCCCCGGAGGGGGGCAGGATCTACCCGGGCTTTTGGTGACTTTGACATGTCATGGGGAGATTGGAAAGTAGAAGGAGAGCCTTATACTCATGAAGAGGGCACAGACTTCTACTGGTGGAGGGCGCGTATGCTAGGTGGACGAACCAATCATTGGGGTCGCATTTCATTGCGGTTTGGTCCTACCGACTTCAAACACAGAGATGTGGATGGCCTGGGAGACAACTGGCCTATAGGCTATGAAGACATAAAGCCATATTATGACCGACTTGACAAGATGGTAGGCGTATATGGCAGCAATGAGGGTCGTCCCAATGATCCTGATGGATTCTTTCTTCCCGCACCCAAACCCCGTTTACACGAGCTATACTATATTAAAGGTGCGAGAAAACTTGGCGTGGATGTTATCCCGGCCAGAATGTCGATGCTCACAAAGCGGCTGAATAATGACCGCGGTGTTTGCTATTACTGCCGCCAATGTGGACGCTCCTGCAGCGTTTATGCTGATTTTTCATCCAGTTCGGTTTTCTGCATTCCTGCATTAAAAGGAGGACAAGTCGATCTTTATGTCAATAGCATGGTTAAAAATGTGACCCTGGACAAGGACGGCAAAGCCACTGGCATATCATATATAAATAAAGACGACCGAAAAGAATATCAATTGAAGGGCAGAGCCATTGTATTGGGAGCTTCTGCTTGTAGTACTGCCCGGATCCTGCTAAATTCAAAAAGTCCCCAACACTCGAATGGATTGGGAAATAGCACGGATAATGTTGGTCGTTATCTTCACGATTCCACCGGCGCGGGACGTTCAGGATTTATACCTGCACTGATGAATCAGAAGACAGGTTATAACCAGGATGGAACCGGTGGTATGCATGTCTACTCTCCCTGGTGGTTAGATAATAAGAAGTTAGACTTTCCTCGCGGATATCATATTGAAGTCGGCGGAGGAATGGGTATGCCGCATTACGGTTTTGGTTTTAATATAACCGAATACAATGAGTTTTTAGGATTACCCACTGGAGGATACGGCAACAAATTGAGAGATGACGTCAAAAAATTCTACGGTGCATTTGTCAGCATGGCCGGACGTGGTGAGGCAATTGCCTTACGGGAAAATTACTGCCGGCTGGATCCAGATGTTGTGGATCAATGGGGAATCCCTGTTTTAAAGTTTAATTATAATTGGTCGGATTACGAGCGGCTACAGGCAAAGCACATGCACCAGACTTTTGAGGAACTCATTCATGCGATGGGTGGTACTCCAGTGGGAGATACTCCAACCAAGGAACAGGACTACGGTCTGTTGAAGCCTGGCCAAATCATCCATGAAGTTGGTACTACGCGTATGGGCAATGATCCAAAAAATTCGGTGACAAATAAATATTGTCAACTCCATGATGCTAAAAATGTTTTTGTGGTTGATGCAGGACCATTTACCTCACAAGCTGATAAAAACTGTACCTGGACTATTATGGCCTTGGCAATGAGAACCTCCGATCATATTATAGACCAATTCAAAAAGCAAAATATTTAGAAATAAGAGATGAGACACAGGGTAGCACAAATTTTAACCTTTAATCTCATAGCAATCTTCGCGAGATTGCATTTTAATCAAATAAAGCAATGAAAAGAAGGGATACTTTAAAGACTTTATTAGTAGGTACCGTGGCAGGCGCTGCAGCAGCTTCCACCATTGGATGTAAGACCGATGCAACTTCAACGGGAAATGAAGTAAGCAAAGAAGTTGCCAATCAGGAACTCTATGGCAGGCTGCCACATGAGCTGGAGCGAGACGAAAAACTGCGCAACGAGATTTTCCTGAATCAGCACGAGCTTGCGACCATTGCCGTACTATGTGATATTATCTTGCCAGCATCTCCTACCGCCGGATCAGCAACCGATGCCGAAGTGCCTGCTTTTATTGAGTTTATTGTCAAAGACATGCCATACCATCAATTACCCATGCGTGGAGGACTGATGTGGCTGGATATTGAGTCTAACCGGCGCTTTGATAAGGAATTTATCTCTGCCTCGGAAGCACAACAGATCGAAATAGTAGAAGACATTGCCTACCCGGATACCGAAGGGGAAAAACCGGCAATGGCACCGGGCATTAAGTTTTTCAATCTAATGAGAAATCTTACGCTCACCGGATACTACACAACCCGGATGGGCATCGATGACCTGGGTTATGTGGGAAATTTTCCAAATACCTGGGATGGAGTTCCTGATGAAGTGCTTAAGGATCACGATGTAGCTTACGAGCCGGAATGGTTGGCAAAGTGCGTCGATCAAAGTCAAAGAGAAGTCATTGCAGAATGGGATGATGAGGGCAATTTATTAACCTGAAAGAATCAGGATACATTCTTTTTATCGCACTTTTCAATCACTCCACTTGGCTACCTCTTCTCGCTGATACTGATTAAACAGGAGGCTTTTCCTTTTTTTACCCGGTAGATTGATATGCACAATATTTCGTTGATTAATGAATTGATCGGCATAAATCGTGTCAGCAATTTTTACCTCCCTGAGTTCCTTTGGAAAGATATCAGTATCAATATCAAAAGTGACGTAGATAGTAAGTTCTTCAATCTTGACTTTATCGACCTTGAGGTTCAGTGATTTTCCATTAAAAAAAATAAAGAAATGCTCGGCGAGATATTTTTTTACACTATTCTTTGTCGGTGCAACCAACAACTCACCATAGGGACTGGCATCATCATCAATAACTCCCGTTACAACCAAAAAATCATCCATAAACATTCGAAGATCTAATTGATACTGCCCTCTTTCCTGATCGTAAGTGAGATTCGCAACACTCATTTTTAATGGATGATATGCCCAACTTGCACGGGCACCCAGACTAACGATAAGGAAGAATATTATGAGCCTAACAGAGCCTCGATGATCATAATCAGAGATACTCCAGCTCCAGCACCTGAAATGAAAATTTTCCAATCGCGATGAATGATTTTAAATGTTGTATCTAATAAGAAATATAACGCAAAAAAGAGCACCACAATGATGATCTGTCCTATTTCCAAACCCACATTAAAGGCAAATAATTCCAGGACGATACTTTCTCCACCGGTGAGGGCACGAAAAAAATTAGAGAAGCCCATGCCATGAATAAATCCGAAGAAAAGAGCCAGGAAATAATTTGAATGGAGCTTCACTCGTTCAATTTGCTCTTCCTTTGTCCACACATTATGAATAGCCGTAAGAAAAATAGTAACGGGAATCGCCGTTTCGACCAGTTGCTGAGGTATGTTAATTACATTAAATGCCGAAAGAGCCAGCGTAACCGAATGCCCAATGGTAAATGCTGTGACCAGGATTAAGATCTTTTTCCACGATTTCCAGGAATAAAATGCACACAAGGTGATCACAAAAAGCATATGATCATAGCCCTCAAAGTCTGAAATATGTTCAAAACCGAGTTGCAAATACACCTGAAATTGATCCATACTTTGCTAATTTGTTGATATAAACGAAAGTAAGTTTTTTTCATTTCACCGTGGCAACGTGAGACACTCACCTGAAATTAATTGGTGGCCGGATGAATTGAGCAGATTGGAGTGCGAAATTGGGGCCAGGCTTGGCAAAAATGGATGGCTGTCTGCCTATGATGACCGTAGACCAATACCCTAATCAGGTTATGGTTCGTAGGGTGAAATCTTTATTTTTAGTATATGGATCAGGCGAGTAAGCTATTTATTTTGATCGGCAAAAGGAGTGTCTTGCTTTTTTGTTTGATTCTTAATCAACCGGCAAATGCTCAATGGAGGGTGGCCTCATCTGATACCATGGGACCGATCAATGTTAGACAGATTTCCACGCCAAATTATAAAGATGCTGCGCATTCGCGTTCAGGTATTGAGCCCCGGTTGCGGAAAGGGTATCCTAAAATATTCCTTACCCACCCAGCTTTAAAGAATTTTCGTAATGTGACCGTGGAAGATCTGGATGACGATGGTGCCGACGAGATCATATTAGGAGTTGCTGACCAATTAATGGTATATAAACAAGATGAAATCTGGTGGTCAAAACCTCTTTCCGGACTGGCACGTTTTCCCGCCGCTGTTGGCGATCTGGAAAACGATGGAATTCTTGATATTGTAATTCTCACGGGATTTAACGAGGATCCTGGAATGGTTTATGCCTTTAACGCTCGAGGTGTCGATAAGCCAGGGTTTCCCAAGTCATTTGGAGACCGCTGGATGATCTCCTCTCCTGCCCTGGCAGATCTTGACAATGATGCACATTTGGAAATCATCTGCAGTGATTTGGAAATGGGCATGGGCCAAGTGTATGTACTAAAGGCTGATGGAACACCATTCAATGATCAGTGGCCCGTCACGCTCCCCAATGTTCCTGCCGTCACGCCCTCAATCGGGGACGTCGATCAAGATGGAACACCCGATATTCTGATTAATTCGACCCGGGAAATTTTCTTATTTGATCTGGAGGGATTTCCGAAACCAGGATGGCCTTTTAGTAATGGCCAGACGAAATTTAGCTTCCAGTCACCCATCATAACTGATTTGGATGGGCATCCCGGTCTCGAAATAATAGCGGCAGGGCATGGTGATTTACCACTTTTTCTTCTGCTGGATCAAAAGGGTGATCCGCTGGAGAATTGGCCAAAAGCGGTTCCGGACAAACAATGGACATTCCATCCACCCACGGTAATAAATTATCGTAACCAAGCCCTGATTTTAACCGGCAGGCCCATAACCAGCAATCAGGAAAAACCAATGCTTTTTGCCTGGCGTCCAGACGGAACTCAGCTCCCGGGCTTTCCCATTGTGAAGGCTGGCGGCCTCGAAGGAGTGATTTCTGTAGCTGATATCGATGACGACCTGGAACCTGAAATTATTTTTCCTTCCAATATGGTGGACTCTCTGGGCAACGGATTTATCCATGCATACGAATTGGACGGCAGTGGTGAAATAGACGGTTTTCCCTTGAAAATGTATGGCTGGACATTTCTCAATGGGGCAACTATCGGAGACGTGGATGGCAATGGTAAAATGGATTTGATCATTTTAACGTACACTGAAAATCCAGGTAGTGAACGCGATTCAGCTTTCCTCTATGTTTACGAACTGGACGCACCTATGCAGACCGATCGTGTATGGTGGCCCACTTATAAAGGTAATAATTTGCGAAATGGTTTTATTGAAGGAGAAAAGTCTACAGCAACTTTAAATACCTCCAGGCCGGTCATTAAAATTTTCCCCAACCCTGTTCATGAATTTCTCAATATTAAAAATGACTCTAAGGTCTCATTTGATCTGGAGATCAGAAATATGTACGGTGTCTCCATTTATTCCAGGTCTTTGTTTACTTGTTCTGGCCTGACAGTTGAGCATCTCCCTGCCGGCATCTATTTTCTACATGCAAAAATCCAAAAAGACGAAAGACTTTTCAGGTTTTTGAAATTGTAATCAAGCCAATAAATTTTTCGATAGAATTTCTCAAAGTCTCCCTAGCAAATTCCGGGAAATCATTTTTAAAAGATCCATCCAGCTCCCCACTTTTCGGTAACATTCAGGCCATGAACGGGGTAAATAGAGGTACCCTTTAGTCAGATTGAAGAGACCGACAAATTAGAGCACTACATGGTGGTAATATTGCCAGGCAATCATGACAGTGGCGAAGTTAATCTGCCCATAAAGCCACTAGTATTTGGGGATAATTATAACTCTGCAGAATTGAATGCGGAACCAAATTATACGGCCAAATAAAATAAAAAGAAGCTCGCCATGGAGAATCGCGAGCCTCTTTAATTAAACACTCAAATCCGTAGTATAAATAGAAAGTTAATTCTTACTTATCTTAAAATCACCCCCACCTAAAAATGGGGGCGACTAACACACTCAAAACCGTTTTCTTCTCTTAAAAGGGACCCACTATGGAGAATTGTGGGTCCCCTAATTAAACACTCAAATCCGTAGTATAAATAGAAAAGTTAAATCCTAATTTTTACCAGCCGCCATGTTCCTCATCACCACCCGACCAAATGACTTCCTGCTTCTCAGCATCCATCTTTTGAATCTGATCAATCTGTGTAACTTCCGTAGCTGAAAAAGCTCCCAGGGAAATTAAAATCGAAAATAATATGTGTAACATTTGATTTACTTTTGTAACTTTAGGCTAAGTTACGCCATCAAATGCTTGCTGAATAGGACAGTTTTGCTTAAATTGTACCTATCAGATTATGTCCTTTTTAGCTCTGTTTTTAACCTAATCCTCTCTAAATCAAGCACATTAATGGGTAAAAACGACTTGTCTTTACTAAAAGAACTTGCAGAAGTTGTCACTAAGAACAAAGTAAAATCTGTTGATATCCTATCCAATAAGGATGCCAATGGCCGCACATTCGACTTTTATGAGCGAATTTTAAACGATTCCTTTAAAAGTGATCAGGAAGCGGCAGAGTTCTATTTTGACAAAGAAAGTCAATATCCTCAATACCGAAAGCTAAAAAACAAATTAAAAGAAAAGCTAATAAATACTGCCTTCTTTGTTGATGTCAACAGTCCTAAGTTTAACACTCATCAGAAAGCATTTTATACTTGTCAGAAAAATCTGATGGCCGTTAGAATATTAATCGGAAGGTATGCAAGAAAGCCAGCAATCCAGCTTGCGCTGGATACATTAAAAAAATCCATTAAATATGAATTACCCGAAATATCATTAGAATTATGCCGGCTGTTGCGCAGTCATTATGCTACCCAATCAAAAAATGAATCCGCTTACCGAAAGTATTCTAATCTTGCATCTTTCTATCAAAAAAATGCCGCCGCCGAGGATCTGGCGATAAGTCGCTATGAGCATACTTCCATCCTCATGCGAAAATCGACGCGCAATCAAATTGTTATTGAGCTTTGCGATAACTATTGTGAAGAGTTAAAACCATTTACCAAAGAGTTTACATCTTTTAGACTTAATCTTTGGTACTATTTTATAGCAATTAGAGGTGCATCCCTTAAAAAAGACCATAAAAAAGTAATTGCTCTATGTAATGAAGCAATAAGTTTCTTGAGTAGTAAAGGTTTTGTCTCCAGTCATTTTATTGGCGCCCTTTACTACCAAAAATTGACATCATTAATTCAGAAAAAAGATTTTGTCACAGCAAGGGATGTTTCGCAAAAATGTGTATCAATATTTGAAGAAAACACCATAAGGTGGTACTCGGCACACGGATTCTCGTTCCAATTTGCTATGCATTCCGGCCAGTTTCGGAAAGCACTCAACATCAGGGAAAAAGTAGTTAATTCTGAGGCATTCCATAAACAATTTCAAAATAGGGAAGAAAGTTGGCGCCTGAATGACGCCTATCTTTACTATTTATACCTGAGAGGAAAATTAAACATACCCAAATCCTCAGGAATCACTTCTTTTCGAATTAAAAAATTCCTGAATGAGGTGCCTACTTTCTCTATGGACAAAAGTGGATACAACATTCCCATCCTGATTATTCAGATTTTAATTCAAATTCATCATAAAAAATATGATCAATTGACCGACAAGATTGAGGCAATTGAGAAGTACACTTCTCGTTATTTACGGAAAGAAAATAATTACCGCTCCAATTGTTTTATAAAAATGCTTTTGCAAATGCCAAAACAGCATTTTCACCGGGTGGCAGTAGAGCGGCACACCAAAACGTTATTGGCGAAGTTAAAATCCATGCCGCTGGCAAAAGCCAATCAACCTTTTGAAATCGAAATCATTCCTTACGAAAATCTTTGGTTGATGGCACGTGAATCTTTAGGTTAGTTGATTAATTTATAATAGCACTACTTTTTTTATTTACTATAAATTTGTCTTTTCGCCTCCTCAATGATCGCCTCAACTATATCGAGATAAAAAACCTACTTTTTCTGTTTATTATCTTTTTATATCATATGAAAGCATCCCAGGCACAAAACATATCCTATCAAACCCCTCCCCAATCAATCATCGATCTTGTCGAAGCACCCCTGACACCTACAGTGAGCTTAAGCCCGGACAAACGCAATCTTTTGTTCTTGGCCCGTCCCAGCTTGCCAGGTATTGATGAGGTAGCCGCAGAAGAACTGCGAATTGGAGGTTTGCGAATTAATCCCCAGACTAATGGAAGCAGTCGCTCAGCCCACTATATAGGAATGTCATTGGCGGCAATAAATGGCGATCGGGAAACCCCAATTGAGGGTTTGCCCGACCATCCAAAAATCGAAAATGTACTGTGGGCTCCCAATGGCCAAACAGTTGCTTTTACCCACACCAATAAAACAGGGTTGGAACTATGGCTGGTTGATATCTCCACTGCAAAAGCCCGGCGATTTAGTAACCTATTGATCAACGATGCAGTATCTGGTTTGCCTTTTGTCTGGTTTTCTGATGGAAAGCGCCTACTGGTTAAACAGGTGCCCACACAACGTGGTCCGAGACCTATCAAGCCCAATGTTCCGGAAGGCCCCGTAATTCAGGAGAATTCTCAAGCTGCCGCACCGGTACGCACCTATCAGGATTTACTTAAGAGTCCGCATGATGAAGCATTATTCGAATACTACACCAGGAGTAGTTTGATTATGATCAATGTCAGTACAAATACGGAACGCGTGTTGGGCATTGAGGGAATCGTAACGGAAATCAGTACCTCCCCGGATGGTCAGTATGTAATGGTAGAGCAACTTAAAAAGCCCTTTTCTTACATGGTGCCTTACTATCGATTTGCACATGAGATCTCAATCTTTCATCAATCGGGCCAACAAATCCGGCAAGTGGCTGATCAGCCAGCCGCAGAAAACATTCCGATAGGCTTTAATGCGGTGCCTACTGGTCCGCGTAACTTTGGCTGGCGCAGTGATAAACCAGCGACCCTATTTTGGGTAGAAGCTCAGGACGAGGGAGATCCAAAAAATGAAGTCGATGTGCGGGACCAGCTATTTCTACTGGAAGCACCATTTATGGATGATCCGGTATCCTCAATCCGTATGTCTCTCCGGTATCGAGGCATTACCTGGGGTGATGACAACCTGGCTATGGTCCATGAATTTTGGTGGAGTAGCCGTCGTGAAATCACGAGTGCCTGGACTCCTAGTTTTCCTGACCAGAGCAAAAAAGTGATCTTCGACCGTTCTTATGAAGATCATTATACCGATCCGGGTGACTTCCAAACCGAACCAAATATTCAGGGAAGATCAGTTCTGGCTAAAAATAAACAGGGTAAACTCTATTTGACCGGCATCGGGGCCTCTCCGGAAGGTAATCGGCCGTTTGTAGACCTATTCGATCTTTCAACTAAAAAAAGTGAACGCTTATGGCGTTCTGAAGCTCCTTACTACGAGATTCCTTTGGCCATTATCAACCCGGAGAAAGGTTGGGTTATTACCCGTCGTGAATCGGAAAAAAATCCCCCCAACTATTTCTTTCGAAATCTCGTCACCAAAGAGATCACCCAGATCACTCATTTTGTTAATCCATATGAGGCTTTGGAAGGAGTGAGCAAAGAATTGATCAAATACAGCCGGGAAGATGATGTACAACTGACCGGCACTTTGTACCTACCCGCCAAATTCGACCCGGCTACAGATGAACCCCTGCCGGTACTAATGTGGGCCTACCCCAGAGAATATAAGAGTAAAAACGCCGCTAGTCAGGTGAGAAATTCTCCCTATGAATTTTTGCGCATATCATATGGTTCCCCATTATTCTGGGTACAACAAGGTTATGCGATATTTGACAACTTCGCCATGCCAATCATAGGAGAAGGAGATGAGGAACCCAACGAAACATTCGTTCCTCAACTCGTGTCAGGTGCCAAAGCTGCCATTGATAAAATTGTTTCGATGGGTGTAGCAGACCGCGACCGTATCGGAGTTGGTGGCCATTCTTACGGAGCTTTTATGACTGCCAACCTGCTTGCGCATTCAGATCTTTTTGCTGCCGGCATTGCACGTAGTGGGGCATATAACCGCACACTTACCCCTTTTGGGTTTCAATCGGAAGAACGAACCTATTGGGAAGTGCCTCATATATATCATACGATGTCACCCTTTATGCATGCTGATAAAATTGGGGAGCCTCTACTACTAATCCATGGACAGGCCGATAATAACTCAGGAACTTATCCCATGCAAAGCGAAAGATTTTATGCTGCGCTCAAAGGTCATGGATCTACCTGCCGACTTGTCATGCTACCACACGAAAGCCACGGCTATCGAGCCCGTGAATCTATCCTGCATATGCTTTGGGAAATGAATCAGTGGTTGGAAAAATTCGTAAAAAAAGCAGTGCAAAAAGAAGCAAAGATGACCACTCCCTAGGAGGGTGT
>JABDLW010000666.1 GCA_013001805.1 Saprospiraceae bacterium
GGTAAGGATATGCTGAAACTATGGTCACCCGGGGAAAACTCCTCATCCGCAAGAATGAAATCTTCCTGCCCGAAATTGTTCTTCAGACTAATTCTTAACCGGCCACCCGGACTCTTCAGGTTAATCCTCAGTTCTTCAAAAAATGGATTGGGATAAGGCTTAAAGCCGTAAAGATTCAACGCCGGCAGATCATGGGTGGGTGTCGTAGTGTTACAGGCGGTGATCAGAGGTAAATATTCAAACTCGTGGGAAAACAAGGTGCGTACATCGGCTTCACTTGCTTCAAACCAATCCATGAGAATCGATCCAAAAACATTTTTGAAATCGATTTCTGGTGTTACACCACTTTGTGGCTCAAGATCACCAGGTATTTCCGGATTTTCCCCAATTATACCGTCATTTACGCAACTGCCAAATACGATAAGAGGAGCTGCATTGCCATGGTCAGTGCCCAGGCTTCCGTTTGAGGCTATTTGTCTGCCAAATTCTGACCGGGTAGCACCGATCACCCGTTGGTCAATCTTCAATTTTCTCAAGTCGTCCATAAAGGCAAGGATGCCCTCAGACAGATCAGCTAGCAATTGGGTATGATCTCCAGCAGTGGGATCATTGGCGTCAACCTGGTTTGCATGCGTGTCAAAACCATTGATATTTACTACGTAGACTTTTGTTTCCAGGCCTCCGGAAATCAACTGAGCAACAATTTTAAGTTGATCTGCCAATCGATTTGCACCAGTATCGGGATATAAGGTAGACAGGTTGGTGCCTTTTTCGGCAGCTTCACTTAATACGGTAGCATAGACATTGGTCTGCTGAACAATCAGCCGTAAAAATTCTAGTTCGTGACCATAAGGAAGATCGGGAAGTTCCCCACCGTCTGTCCCGGGAATCGTGAGTAGAGCCGTGGGATCATTGATCGCCAGAGAGAAGTTAGCGGCAATACCCTGACAGGTTTCAGACACAGTTGGTCCAAGAGTTATGGCTACCGGATGTGGGTTTTCGTCATTGGGATATCCCTCCGGATAACCAAAATGCTGAGTGTCTAGATAGCGACCGATCCACCCCGTGGTAATTATTTCGTCTGCTTGCGAGCCGCTGTTCCAGATGTCTGTTGAACGGAAGTGACTGCGGTTTTGATTTGCATAGCCGACATTTTGCACAATGGTCAATGCACTTTCATCAAATAGTGATTTCATTCCCGCCATGGCCGGATGAAAACCGGTTTTTTCATTCAATTTAATAATCTGATTTTCCGGGATTAGAATATTTGATCTCGCAACGCTTAAATTATTATACTGGTCGATCGGGATGATCATGTTTAATCCGTCATTTCCTCCATTCTGTTGAATTAAAACGAAAATTCGATCAGAGTCAGCATTTATTATTTGATCCAGATTGGTGTTGGCAAGAACTCCGACATTCACTCCCCCCAGCATTACCGGCAAAGAGAAAATGGAACTTGATTGGAGAAAAGATCTACGTTTCATAATGATTTAATTAAGAATACTTGTCGAGATTGATTTTGAATAATCTAAAGAGTTGTTTTTTAACTAAGTTGATATTCCGGCAAACTTAGCAGGCCATAAAACATGGATTTCAATCGTGTTTCCACAGCGGTCTTTAGTTCCAGATCACTCGGGTTCGAACGGTATAGATCATATTCCAAAGTCCATTCATAGTCAGGTAGCCCGGGAATTAAAAGAGACTTTAAGTACTCTTTTTGCCCTTCGGATATTTCCTTGGGTAGGAAAGCTTCACTTAATTCATCGATTAGATCCACTGGGTTGCTGGAGTTTGGAATTTCATCTACTACCTGGAGAAGATCGGCTTGAATTCTGAGACGATTGGCGACCACACCATTGATCAGAATGCCGGCAAATAATAACCGGGAACTCAAGGTAGTGGCATTAATCCAGGTGCGGTAATAAAGGGGAGGTTGGTAATAGGCTTTCCATCCCGCCACCGATGGTGCGTTAAAATAAGCCATTTGTAACAGCTCGGAAAAGTTGCCTAATCGACTCCAAATCGCATAATTATCGAGAATGTCGTCACCAAAGTCCAATCTCAGTTGTTTAATGGATCCAACGATAAAATCCAATGGGTTCTTGATGATGCTGCCGATCGCATAGGGATCATAAAAGTGCTGACTCTTCAGCAGCGCTTCAACCATGGGCTTCATCTCATAATCATTGGCACGCAGAATTTCGGCCATGGGTTCAATGATGGAGATTTCTATCTGCTCATCGATTTCATAGTAAACAAACCAACGATAAATTTTCCTGGCAATAAATCGAGCCACTTCATCTTTTGAGAAAATGATATTAATTAAATGGGCATACTCCTGATCTCCCATGTTATTAATTTCTATTTCATCAAACCTATGGCTTAGCGTTTTAGTCGAGGTGTCATGCCGGTTTGGAATAAAGACAGACTCAACCTGCCGATTATTGGTGTTTAAATAACCAATATCGCGCCACCCGGTGAGTACTTTGGCAACAGCAGCAATATCATCCTCGGTGTAATTTGTGTAATCACCGTCGCCGGCTAATGGACCTTTACCGATCGTAAATAGTTCGAGTAGTTCGCGGGCATAATTTTCGTTTGGTTTGTTTTTGGTGTTTTGATTGCCATTGAGGTAGCGCAACATGGTGGGGTCAATGGTTGTGATTTTGGCCAGCTCGCGAAAATTTCCTAAAAAATTCTTGCGATAATTAGTGATATTGATGTATCGGAAATTGGCATCCCGAATATCTGAAGTGACGAAGTGATTATACCAGAAAAGTGTCATTTTCTCACGGATGGAAAATCCCTCATGAATTAAATTGCCCATGGTCCAGGCAGCCAGAGACCTTAAGCGTCCATTTACAATTTGATTAAAATTTTCACCCCGGGTGTAACTCTTTCCTACCCAACTTTCTCCTATGGCCACTTCGGGATCGTCTGAAGTAAAAACATTAAGCGGGAGATCCGGCATGGGTTTTTCTTCTAATAATTTGGCCACGGAATTTTCCATGCCGAGATTCATGGCCTCTTCCATGTCCTGGGCAACGGGTCCATACATCGTACGTCGTAAGAGGTGCCCGGCAAGTTCCCGATCCCACGATCCCTCAAAAGGTGCTAAGCTAAAATTCGAAAATCCTCCCATGTTTTAAATGTTTGTCTTTTTCTAAAAAGAATTCTTTAGATGAAAATAGATCGTGATGCTCTATAAATTACAATCTATTTATACTTACGAGCATTATGACCTCCAGGTTGGGTCAAGGTTTAATTTGATTTCGAAATATTTATGCCAAATTTGGAAAGGAATGAAATTTTGTTTCAGATTGCGAGCTGAAATGGCTATCAATTTCGAGGAAGGAATTGCGGCATTTCAACATAGGATGGCAGTCAGATAAAATGACCATTGCTATGCTTCAATACACTGTATAGGTTAGCCGAGTCCTTATGGGAGCTTGTCGACGACAAATCTTCCTAATGCCTGTCCCTGCTCAACGCCATTTTTAATGGCGGGCATGTAGTGAATGCCCCCATACAGACGGCTAATAGCTGCTTCAGAAGAGGCTTCGATAAATGAATTAAATGATCGCATTGGTAGTCCATACTTCATTTCGACGGTATCGTCAAAGGAGAAATTATCACCATAAATGCTGGTTAGCATAATGGCAGCTGCCGAGGAAATCACGCTATGTCCACTGGTATACTCCGGAAAGGGAGGAGTCTGTAAAAGTGGAGTCCAGTCTTCATCAATGTGTTTATTTATTACCGTTTCCGGACGGATTAAGTTGCTGCGGTATTTTTCGTCCCAACAGCTGATGAAGCCATCAAATAAGGCAATGGAGGTGTACGCAAATGTCTTGGCGGTTTTAAGGATGTTCGCACTATCTTTCCGGGCAGCAAGTTGAGCTATCCCCATCCAATGTCCTCCCGGGGTGATCTTCTTCGTGGCAAACATCACATGGCCCTTATGATGGCTTACATAGGGATTGCAGTCCCAAAATTGGGCTATTTCTGTTTGCTCATCGTCTAAATTATTGGTCGTTTCAAATACCTCCATTACTTCTCCGTAGAAGGGACTACCTTCAGATACGTCGTACTGCGTTGGTACGGGGGGTGTAAATTGATCGGATGAATCTAAGGTAAGAGCTCGAATCTCCTTCCAATGGGGTTCAATTCCCTCCATATAATCTGGTGGTGTGGGTTGCCAGCGGCCATCCTCCTCACGAATGTCAAATTTAGGAAATGTACGGGTCTGGTTGTAGTTGTCCTTAGCTGCCCAATCCATGATATGTTGTCTTACCAGTTGGCCATATTCTATGGAATGTTGCAGTACTTTTCTGGGCACCCCCAGCCTTTTGTATTCTTCACCCAGGTAGGCAACGAACTCATCCATCTTTGCCTCGGAAAAAATCAGTGTTTTTCCAACTTCAGCAAAAGCATAGACTCCGGCGATATTAAAGTCCACCTTATCTGACATGGCTTGCGGGAGTGCCTCCAGCTGTGCGATCGTCCCAACCAGGGATTCTTGCTCCGGATTTGCAAGTCGCACAGTCTCATATCCCGCGATACTGGCATAAGCGTAAATACGGCTCGCTACCGGCGGAGAAAATATGTCATAAACGATAATTTCGGTAAGCTTGTCCAGAGCCTGATCCAAATAGACCGGATCTTGTACTTTTTCCCGGTAGGAATCATCCGAACTGCAGGCAGTTAACACCAAAAAAATTGACCAAAAAACAAATGCCTTTCCTCTCTGCATGGTATGACCTTCAAATTTGTGGATGCAAAAATACATATTTAGTAACACAGAAGCCAACTTCCGCCCCGAACCTCGGCTGTCGAAAACAGTAAATGCAACAGACTTTAGTTATCTTAACCTAAAATTTAGAAAGCGATGAAACTATTTGTCAAGAATCTCCTGATCACCGGTTTGATTTTCTTCAGTGGGCAACTTTTAGGACAAAATGCAGGTGACAAGATGGTAGATGCTGCTAATGCTTTGATTAAGGCACTTTCTCCTGATCAACGATCACAAATTATGTTTGAAGTTAACGACACCAGTCGTGAGATCTGGCACTATTTGCCAGTGGCTAATTTTGATCGATTTGGTCTGGCCTTATCTGAGTTAAGTGATGCTCAGGATGCATTGGTATACGAGTTGATGCGAAGCGCGCTGAGTGAGGAAGGTTATGCTAAAGCATCGCAAATTATCGACCTGGAACTGGTTCTTAAAGAGTTGGAGAATAACTCCGAGAGGAGAGACCCTCAGCAATATCACATTTCCATTTATGGTACTCCGGCGCTACAAGGTATCTGGAGCTGGGGATTTTCCGGCCATCATCTCTCTCTTCATTTCACCATGGTAGATG
>JABDLW010000722.1 GCA_013001805.1 Saprospiraceae bacterium
CACCTGAGGAGCTCCCAGTACCTGCTGCAGATCCGAGAAGTACATTATCATCTCCCTGGATCACTGCACCTGCAGCGCTTCCAATAAACAAATTACAAATGCCCGAGTTGCTGTAACCTGCATGCCATCCGAAAAAGGTGTTAATGTCGCTTTGAACTCCCTGCTTTCCTGCTTCGTAACCGATGTAGGTATTCTGAAATCCCACACAATTCCTTCCTGCGGAAGCACCAACAAATACATCATAGTTCCCTGTTCGATTTTCAAATCCTGCAGCAATACCGATAAAGGTATTTTGCTCACCAATGGAATTATAGTAGCCACTTGAGCTTCCAATAAAGGTATTACCAAAACCCAATGCATTATGGCGACCACTAAGTGCTCCTACAAAGCAACTGGATGATGCCTCATTAGAATATCCTGCCTCATAACCCAGAGAAATTGAAGCGTGGACGGCATCGACACTTTGTCCCGAAGATGCACCGAAGTAGCAATTGGAATTGCCTATTCTGCCACTTCCGGCGGAATGTCCGATAGCTGTATTTTCCAATCCCTCAAGTATGGGATTCCCGGCTTCATGACCGATAAATGTACAACCATTTAAATCATGAGTACCCCCTCCGAAGAAAGGCAACTCGGACCCAAATATCGTGTTTGAATTCCCGCTGGCAACACCAAATCCAGCTCGGGACCCCACCATAGTATTCTCGTCTCCCGAGTTCATCCAGGTAGCCGCTCCCTCACCTATAAAAGTATTGCGCATCCCCGGATAGTCAGCTCCTGCTCCGTCCCCCAGACTCAAGGAGTTAATGCTGTCTTCCAGGAAAATCCGTCCCCGGACCATGAAATTTCCTTCGACATCCAGCAAAGCCTGGGAAGACAACATCGTAGGTGGAATACTGGTAAGTAGGATCGTAATAAAGCGAGCAATGGACCTGGATCCGCACCGATGCAAATGTAGATGAAGCATGAGATTTAAGTGACTAGCTCTTTTTCTTTTTAATGAATTCATCTGTCGCATGAAGTGGTAGCTTTTAAATTACTAAATAGCTTAATTGCTATTAGTTAGTCTTGCCCTATTTCACTGAGTATTTGCATTATTCTTTTTATTTGATTTTTTATTTCATCATTTTCATATTTAAGGGCATCATTTTCAGCTTTTAATGCCTGAATTGCCGCAAGAGCGACTCCACTGGCATCTATCGTTGAAATGGCTGCATTGGTCCCCAGACCAAAAGTGGCAAAAAAGTCTTCAGCTACCGGTCCCATATGCTTCTCATCGGAATGATCCTTATAGGACCATTGCTCTATAGATAATTGGACTACTTTATTCAAAATGGTGGCAGCATCAATTTGCCTAAAGGACTCTTTTAGACTGCGAGAGGATGGATTGCTTAAGCCTGCTGTGACTTCAAAAGTGCCATTGATCTTCACAAAATCGTTATCAAATTCGGCATAGATCAGGGGTTCGCTGGAATTACTATTGTTTATGAAAAGTCGATCAGAAACCGGGGCGGCACCAAATTCGGGGCCGGCATTTGCACCGATAAATATATTCCGGCTGCCAGAAGTATTAAATTCTCCTGCTTTTGTGCCGATGAAGGTATTAAAAGATCCGGTGTTATTGGTCTTGCCGGCAGCGGCTCCGAAAAAGCTATTGAAAATGCCGAGATTACTCCCTCCTGCATTTGCACCAAAAAAACTATTCACACGCCCAGTAGTATTTGTTGAACCAGCCAGGTGGCCATAAAAACTATTCTGATCTCCCGAACTATTCGATTTACCTGCTTCTTTACCAAAAAAACTATTACTATGTCCGGTCGTGTTGTTTTGTCCCGCCAGAAACCCAAATGCACTATTGTCACTACCGGCGGAATTGGAAAATCCAGCTGAAGTTCCAAAGAAACTATTGTTGTTTCCTGTGGTATTAGCCTGACCAGCCGATCTCCCAAAAAAACTATTGTTTACTCCCGCTGAATTGCTCTTGCCCGACTCTTTACCGAAAAATGAATTGTTAATGCCAGTAATGTTTAACTGCCCCGCCCGCTCACCAAAAAAACTATTATCACTTCCTGTAGTGTTAAACTGACCGGACTGAGTGCCAAAGAAACAATTAGAACCACCTTGAGAATTGGATTGGCCGGATTGATGACCATAAAAACTATTTGCGCTGCCATCGATATTTGATGACCCGGCCAGTCCACCAAAGAAGCTATTATTACTACCCGTAGAATTTAATTGACCGCACAGGTACCCGAAGAAAGAATTATCATTCCCTGTTGTATTGCGAAAGCCGGATGAACTTCCGAAAAAACTATTGTGATCTCCGGTTGTATTAAATTCTCCCGCGCTGGTTCCAAAGAAACTATTGCTCCTTCCTGCCGTATTATTTTGACCGGCATAACCTCCAAAGAAACTATTACTGAATCCGGTAGTATTCAATAAACCTGCAGACCGGCCGACAAATGTATTATTGTTTCCTGTCGTATTATTTTGACCGGCAGCACGACCAAAAAAACTATTATTGCTTCCCGTGGTATTATTCTGACCACTTGACCGGCCGAAAAAACTATTGCTTGCGCCGATGGTGTTATCTCTGCCGGCAAGGCTACCGAAAAAGCTGTTGTCTAATCCGGATGTATTACTTTGTCCGGTTGATCTGCCGAAGAAACTATTATCCGTTCCATTTACATTTGCGTTTCCAGCAAATGATCCAAAAAAACTATTAAATTCTCCTACCGTATTTGAGTTTCCTGCATTTATGCCAAAGAAGCTGTTGTCACTGCCGGAGGTGTTGCTCGATCCGGCTTCAACACCAAAAAAGCTATTCCATTGACCAGTGGTGATGGCGGCACCGGCATTTTCGCCTGCGGTTGTATTTGCTGAAGTACATGTGATGCATTGACCTGCTACTTCATCAAGTCCATAAATTAATAGGCTACTTATGCACAGGAGATTAAATAATTTTATTTTCATGATTTTGCATTGAGTATATTAGCGAGAAGCTGATTAAAAGCAAGAGGTCCTTTTGCGAGAACAAAGAATCATTTCTACACGGTAATGGTTAAGTGCATCAAGCTGACCTAATATTTTCAAAGTACAATGGATGATCAGGGATATTTTCGGGTATCTTTGATTTTAAATCTGCACTGAATATATTTCGGCGAAGTTTGCTACGTGTAGTCTGGTAATTTTAAAAGAATTATAATCTCTATCTTGTGATATCCACAAATATCCCTTATTGGACCCTTCTCCGCAGCGCAGTAAACCACAGATTTTCAATATGGAGGTTTTCCTCCATGTATTTCCCCGGCATAATGACCTAACTTTAAGTAAAAATTTGTGCTGCCTATGAAATGGTTCAGGTATTCACTCTTGGTTTTCTTGATGCTCGGTCTGGAAGGGGTTCCGCGCGCTCAAGTCAATGAGTTTTACCAGGATTCCTTACATCTGGCATTATCTTACGGTGCCGCCGACTCACTGGACCAGGAGGCACTATTGGAACACCTAATGCAGGGAATCGGGCAAAGCAGAGATCTGCAACAGGATTATTGGCATGCCAGATTTGCCCTGAGGATAGCACTTTACTATGGCGTCTTAACCGGGCGACCGGATTCTTTATACAAATATTCCCTGGAGGCCAGGGAGAAATTTAGAGCAATAGGCAGGCAATTGGAAGAGGCTCGGGCCATGATGTTTTTGGGTATTGCGGAGTTTCAATTAGGACATGAAGAGCCGGCGATGCAATGGTACACTGCTGCCGGTGATCTATATCAGGAAATCGGAGCCGACAGCCTTCTGGCTTCACTGTATATCAATATTGGACACTCTATCAAGGAAGTTGATTATCCACTATATATAGAATATCTCAAAAAGGCAAACTCATTAAGTAGACAATTTAATGAACCCCGGCAAGAAGCAATCACCTGTTTGGGCCTGACCGATGTCTACCTGGAGAAAAATGACCCAGATTCAGCCAAGATATATATTGACCGGGCGATTATACTTTCTCGTGAGCTAGACGACTCGCAACTACTAAGCTACAGCTATCGTAATCTGGCGATTACCGAAAAGTCGAAAAATAATAGGGTAGGGGTGGTACAGAATTATCAATCTGCGATAAATTCTACCAAGAATCTGCGTGATAAAGCTATTTTTTATACCCAACTGGGAGAATATTACTCGGACATTGAATGGCACCACTCAGCAGATAGTGTTCTGCAGATTGCCGAATCGTTGGCCAGGGAAATTGGCGCATCTCAACTGCTCGAATTAATATACGGTGCCTGGCGTCGCCCGCTTGAAAAATCAGGTCAGTTAAAGCAAGCACTCGCCATAAGTAATTTGTATATAGATCTCAAGGATAGTCTCCATAATGAAAACGTAAGAGCTACCGTGGCAGAGCTGACTTCGAAATATGAAATCGAACTTAAGGAGAAAGAAAATTCAAAATTGTTGGCAACCAACATTCAACAGGAGTTAGATATTACCAAGCTGAACCTGGCTAATAGAAATCGATTATTCCTCATACTGATACTAAGTGCCTTTATAATTTCCGGTTGGTTGTTTTACCTGAATAGGCAAAAGTCTAGTCAGCAGAAGCTGAAGATTGCTCAGCAAGATGCCCACATTCAGAAACAGCAATTGCTGGCTATCCAAAAAGATCAGGAATTGGTGGCGATTAAATCAATAGTGCAGGGACAGGAGCAAGAACGAGGCAGGATTGCCAAGGAATTGCACGATGGGTTAGGAGGAATATTTTCAACAATTAAACTTTCACTTGATCACATTACAAAGAAATCGGAACGCCTGGATGAGCATCAATCAATTGCTCATAGCAGATCACTCGTTGATAAAGCTGGTAAAGAGTTAAGACGAATTGCACAAAATATGATGCCAAGTACTTTGAGCAAGTTTGGACTTTTGGTGGCAGTGGAAGATTTAGTTGATGAGATGAATATTCAGAGCCAGGTTGAGGTGAGTTTTCAGCACTACCAGGTCGATCTCGAATTTCCGGAAGATATGAGTCTTTCGATTTACCGGATCATTCAGGAACTACTGCATAATGCCGTCAAACATGCCGAAGCCACTGAAATACTTTTACAAATGGTACAACACGATAATCATCTGGAAATAGTGGTTGAAGACAACGGTAAGGGATTTGACGTCAGTGAGCCTCGCCAGGGTGCAGGTTTGCTAAATGTCGAGTCAAGACTCATATACTTGAATGCGAACATGAAAATTGAATCAGAGAAAGGCAACGGTGCATCCATCAGCCTTGAGCTACCGCTGCCGGATACGATCCCGGAGATCAGTGCCGGGCAGGAACCATGATGAAAAAAATGATAGAACTGCTGGTTGTTGATGATCATAAGATCGTGATTAATGGTATTAAATTGGCATTAAAAGACCAGCGTGAAATACAGATCATCGATTATGCTTTATCGGCGGAGGATGCTTTGAAAAAACTCACCAATCTCAAACCAGATATTGTCCTGCTGGACATCCAATTGCCAGATATGGACGGACTGGATTTATGCAAAGAGATTAAAAAACGATATCCTCAAGTGCGCATAATTGGTATCACAACTTTTACCGAAGTCAGTTTTATTGCTGAAATGCTAAGAAATGGTGCCGATGGATATTTATTTAAAGATACTTCGGAAAAAGAATTGGCTGAAGCTATTAAAACTGTCTACTATGGCAACCAATATTTATCCCAGGAGGTAAACCGTAAATTGGTGGATCAGGCGTTGCAAAAACCATCGCGACGCACTGGATTTATACCCAAAATCACCCGCCGGGAACAAGAGGTTCTAAACTTGATCGCGGCAGAGCATACCACCCAGGAGATTGCGGATCAATTATTTCTGTCTGTAAGCACGGTGGAAAAACATCGAATGAATCTCTGCATTAAATTGGAGGCACGTAATTCGGTTGGATTATTGAAAAAGGCAATTAAATTTGGTTTAATCAGTTGACCTTTTGCTTGACAAAGAACTAAACTAACTTATAGATCATTATCTCTGACCGAAGCCAATTTTTCTTGCATTTTTTCCCTGTAGGTTTTCACAATGGATTGATACGCTTCCAATAGAGCCAGATTTTGATATTGTTTTGGATCCTTTACCACATCGTATAGTTCCATTCCATTCTCCGCATTTTCACCATACTGAATGTAGGCATACTGGTGATCCCGCAGCAAGAATCCGTTGCGCATTGGAGCAACACTAAAAGCAGCATCATGGACTTCGATCGCAGGATCATCCAATAATGGTGCAATATTTTTACCCTGAATATTTGCCGGAATTTCATATCCGCATAAACTCGCTAAAGTTGGATATAGGTCCAGCAATTCAACCAGGGAATGGCAAACGCCGGGCTTTTTACCCGGCACACTAATGATCAAGGGCACGCCTGATGATTCATCCAACAAACTGACTTTGGCCCAAAAATCATGCTCTCCTAAATGATATCCGTGATCACTGGTAAAGATGATGATGGTCTTGTCCTCGAGTTCGGCTTCATGCAACGCGTCCAATACTTTCCCCACTTGAGCATCCATATAGGCAACGGAGGCATAATAACCACCGATAGCCTTCTTCTGCTTACGCAGATCCATTTCCATGTTCACGCTCGTTTTATAATTGATACCTGACTCCGGAATATCATCCCAATCGTTAGGAACTTTCTCCGGAAGTTGCATCATATTAAAGGGTTTAAATGGTATATAATATTTTTCCGGGGCTACGAATGGTACGTGCGGCCGGACAAATCCCACACCCAACCAAAATGGTTCATTTTTGTGTGCATTAATTAATTCCACAGCTTGGGCCGCTGTCTTACCGTCTGAGTGTACCAAATCATCACCTTCCGCTTCCACCACTACAAATGTATTACCTCCCACTACTGGTTTGGTGCCATCCGGATTGCCTTCAAGTGTTTCTCCTATTCCATTGGCTTTCCATTCCGGACCGGGACTATTAAACCTTTCGGTCCAGGAGAGGCTGTCGTCTGCACCATGACCACCATCCTCAATGCCACCGGGAACACCCATGTGAAAAATTTTACTTACCCGGGCAGTATAATATCCCTGATCCTTGAAAAACTGGGGCCAGGTTCGCCGATCTCCAATCTGAGGCCTGGGACTTGTGTAGCCCAGGACACCAGTAGCATGAGGATAGTATCCGGATAAAAATGATGCTCGCGAAGGTCCACAATAGGTTCCCTGGCAATATGCCCGGGTAAAACGGATACCCCTTGCGGCCAGGCGATCTATATTGGGAGTCTGGCAAACTTTATTGCCATAACAGGACAAGGCATTGTAAGTCAGGTCGTCAGAAATGATGAAAAGCACATTATACTTTTCAGGGATCGACTCTTGAGTTTTACAGAACCAATTTAAAAGTGACAGGGCGACCATCAGAAAGAAGAAATGGGAGTGAGTCATTGGATTACGAGGATTAATTACCGGGAGGTGTGGCTTTTTATAGCTTTCCCAATGAGACTTAATATCGGAATAAATCCTGAGAAGTCATCTATTCGTATGCAAGTGTCACACAGGGATCCAGCCTGTGCCCAAACATAAATACTCTTATGATAAAAGATTGCCAGGAGAACATGGTCCTAAATAAGTTTACGACCCGATGAAATTTTCTCAACTAAATTCAAGAAATAAGACTCCTAGAAAGTACGCGATAATCCAATATTGAGTACTTCCCGGAATTGAGTTCGGGGGCCCTGGTGGCTTACTTCTCCCTCTCCTTCAAAATCCGGGATGTCAAACAGGATGTCTTCATCGTAGATCAATTGTGTCAGGAAATTGACACTAAATAGTTTATTGATTTTGAAGTTTATTTTGTTTTCAATATTGACGTCAAAAACACCAAAATCCTTTAGGTGATTAGTGAAAAATGAACCGATGGAATGAAGGAAAATATTGGTCATTATTTCCTTTTTTATTTCGAACCTAAGTAGTGATCCGAGTTCATACTGTGCGTTTGCTCCCGCATCTTGTTTCGGTAGATACTGGGCGGCCAGTCGATCATCCATTACCAGGGTCAGTTTGCTATTTACCTGGTAATGGATGATCGAC
>JABDLW010000707.1 GCA_013001805.1 Saprospiraceae bacterium
CGATAGTCCACTCTCTGCTGCCAACGATAATTTTGCCCCCATAACAGGGTATTCGACACCGCCAAAAGAGTGAAAATCCATTTCATCATGCTGAGGAGAGATTTATTGTATTCGATCAATAAACGCAGATTTACTAAACCAATGATACTTGCGACCCGCCAAATAGAAGAAAATTATTGAAGATGCGGCAAAAACGAGAAACATTGCCGGTACATCGAGGTTCATTATTTTGAATATTGCTGGTGTTTGTAAAACTGAGCTTTCAAAAGTAACCATTGTTGCGCCGTAAATGTTCGTGGCCGCATGAATACCTAAAACCAGTTCTAACCTCCCGTCAATGACCGTGCAGATGCCGGCAAAAAGTCCAAACGATATGTAATAAAACAACATCCTTGACATTCCGAAAGCCTCCACTTCTGGATTGGCCATATGCATAAAGCCAAAAATCACAGCACTCAAAGCGATGCCCGCTATGCGGGAATTAAAAAGGAGGGAAAATTGCTGAATAAAATAACCTCGAAAGATAAGTTCTTCAAACGATGTTTGAATGGGAATCAGGATAAGAGATACAACCAAAAGGATTAAAAAAGTTATTCCCTCAAATTGAAGAATATAGTTTGCCGGATCCACGAAATACAAAATTGCTTCGGCGATAAGAAGGAGTCCAAACCAGAAAAAGAAAGCCCAAAGAATCCTTGCGACACTGATGGACGAGTCCCCTGAAATCAATGTACGAATCGAACGTTTATGGATTTTGCCATAAAACAACAGCAAGACCGACAGTCCGCCCACATATCCCAACAACAATAGAATAAGCAAGAGAATCTCCCCCATATTGTGACTCTCCGCACTGGAGGCTGTATCTATAAAATAGATTAGAGGTATCTGGCCTATGATAAATCCGACGATAAGTAGTGCGATCAGCATCAAGGAACGCAGCATACCATTCTTTCCCTCCAATGCAGCTTTAATATACATGCCGCGAAGCTAATAATAATGCGAAGCGTTTAAGCCTGCTATGCTTAAAAAAGTGAATAAGATGGGATCAGTTAACTACTAAAAGATCCCACAGCTGCGAAGCTATGAGATCCTAGGTGTGGTTTGGTTAATAGACCTATTAATGATTTAGGTAATACAAAAACCATGACAAATTTTTCGAATGTGTAAAAATCTGGTTAAAAAAAGCTTAAACCTTGCAGAAAATTGCCCTACATCAACTATCATGTCCTTCTAGGATCTCTGTCTTAAAGTGTGTAAGCGGGTGCTAAAAACCAGGAAACCCGGTGAAAACGAAAGCCTGGCTGGGCATCACACCATTAAGCTTACCAATTTTCATATATAATCCTTGATTTTGATTTGTTCTTAATCAGCCCGATTGTAAAAACCGGATTATTCACGTAGTTTTGCCACGACGGAAGCAATTTGAAAAGGTATGAAATGGAATAAGAAATCTGTAGTCATTGGTCTCCTTCTAGTGCTTTTGGCAGGTGCAAGCAGACTATTGCCACACTGGCATAATTTTACAGCCGTGGGTGGAGTGGCCCTGTTTGGCGCGTTCTACTTCAGACATCGCCTGTGGTCTTACATAGTACCCTTAGTGGCTATGTGGCTCAGTGACCTCATCTTAAACAATCTGGTTTATCAAGGATTTCATGAAGGATTTGTTTGGTTCAGTAAGTATATGATCTGGAGTTATGTGGGCATCGCTATTATGGTCCTGGCAAGTAGTATAATCATAAAGTATGGTCGCCGCAAAGAGATTTTGATCGGTACCCTTACCGGAACCATCCTGTTTTTCCTGGTTACCAATTTTGGAGCCTTCGTAATGGATCCTATTTACCTGAAAACGCCAAGCCATCTTTGGCTGGCCTATATTGCGGGATTGCCATTTTTGCTAAATAGTTTAGTCGCAAACATCTTTTTCGCTGGTGTTCTCTTTGGCCTTTCTTCCCTGGTCAAATTGAAATCAAGTGTCGCGCAATCAAGCCTCTCCAGGGAAGTTTAGGCTTGGGAAACCGGATACTCAATGCGCAGATGATAGATTCCTTTTAGCACTTTCTTGAAGGAATTGCGTGCTAACTGCATTTCGTGATACGACAATTTAGAATCTGAGAATTGGCCGGAACGCTCCTTTCCGGAAATAATCTGATCCACCATGGAATTAATATCCTCCTCGGATGGACTTTTAAGGCTCTTACATGCCGCCTCAATGCTATCAGCCATCATCAGGATAGTTTCTTCTTTTGATCTTGGCTTTGGACCTGGGTACCTAAATTGATCGTCCGTAGCAACCTCCAAGGATTCCTGCTCTAAGGACGCGTTATAGAAATATTCCACCCGGGTAGTACCATGATGGGTCTTAATCATGTCCACAATATTTCGCGGTAGTCGCTGTTTCTTGGCAATAGCCACTCCCTCGGCTACATGTGCAATAATGCGCCGGGCGCTTTCTTCTGGGGCAAGACTCTTATGCGGGTTTTCATTGCTCTGATTTTCGACGAAGAGTTCAGGTTCTTTCATCTTGCCTACATCGTGATACAAGGCAGAAACCCTTAGCAAAAGGCTGTCGGCACCGATTTCTTCAGCTGCCGCCTCGGCTATATTTGCCACCTGCAAAGAATGCTGGAAGGTACCTGGGGCTTTAAGTGATAGTTCTTTCAAAATTGGCTTATTGACATCTCCAAGTTCAGCCAGCGTGATGGCGGAAGTGAAACCAAAAATCCGCTCCAGTAATGGCACTAAGGGATAGGCAAGCATCACCAGCAAAACATTGACCACAAACCATATGTAGTTCTTCCAGATCAAGTTTTGCAGGTTGCCTTCCTTAATGACCGTCAACCCAAGATAGCATACAGCGTATGAAAGTCCGATCAACAGAATCGACTGAAAAAATGGTGTCCAATATCGTGTCACCCGATTGGTGGCGATCGCGACCGTTCCAGCCAGCAGTTGGATGAGAATAAATTCAAATCCCAACGACATCACCAGGGCGATTGTCAAAATCATTGCTACATACGTATAAAAGGCAATCTGATTGTCGAAAAAGGTTTTCAGTACAATCGGTGCAATACAATAGGGTATAATATACAAGCTTAAGGTGCCATTGCTATCTACCAGCCAGGTTATGTACACAAAGACTACGATCCATAACAGCATAAATACCAGATCCTTAATCCGTGCTCTTTCGAAAACCTGCTCGAAGACCAGGTAGATAAAAATACCAATCAACAAAGCGCATAGTAGCAGGTAACCAAGCCAAACAATCCATAAGGATTTATCTTGCGAGATTCTTTGCTCATAGGCAATTTGATAAGAATCTAGCCGCTGGATAAGTTCTTTGGTCAGCACCGCGTCTTCAGCAACGATTAATTCCCCCCGGGAAATCTTACCCCTCGTTAAAGCAATCTTGTCCTTTTCGATTTTCCGCATTCGATCTGTCCGCTCCTCGTCATAAATGATATTGGGGGAAATATTTCTCAATAGGAGTGGGTAAAGTAGCCCAGCAAAATCCAGATCTGAACTGGCAAGATCCCTCCGAATCTCTTCCGACGTTTCTTTGATCGATAATGGTCTGGTTGTCTTGATTTGATGATCGTCGATCAGCGTCATTCCTTGAGCATCTGCCGGATTAGCCAGGCTATCTTCATGGTATATCCCCGCAGAATAGTATTTCCGCAAGGTGGATTTCCCCAAATTTAGATATGCATCTGAATGATCAAAGACAGGTTTATACTGCGATCGATCGAGTGAGTTTAGCGTCTTTAAGAAAGAATCCTCAAAGCTGCGGACCACAGCAGAAATCAACTCACCATCCTTGATATAATGACTCCTAAACAAACTGTCAATGGCGGAATACTCCTCTTGTAGCTCCCTGGCAGGCTTCATAATTCCAAAATCAAAGGGAGCAATCAGATCCTCGTACCTCCAAACTTTTCCCTCCTCATACTCAAATTTATAACTAATGTTATCTGGAAATAAGAAACTCAAAAGACCAATAGTCAGGCCTGCTATGGCATAGATGAGGATGTACTTCTTATCGTAGCGAATCATTCCTTATGCATCAAATTATTTTGCACGCCAGGGTATTTCTTCAACATCATGATTTTTAGCCACTAATCTGGACAGTACAAATAGGTAGTCAGATAGTCTATTGAGAAATACCAACACTCCGGGATCTATGGTTTCTATCTCTCCAAGCGATACGACCCGCCTCTCGGCCCTTCTGCACACGGTACGGCATACATGGCAAGTGGAAACTTCCCTATGCCCCCCAGGTAGAATAAAATTGGCAAGTGGTGGCAGCTTATCCTGAATCTGGTCAATTTCATTTTCAAGTGCTTCCCAGGTTTCTTGAGGTAACAAAGGCAATGGTGCCTTAAGCCCGGGCTGTGTCGCCAGATTAGCACCAATCGCGAATAGTTCTGCCTGCACCATTCTTAACGTTTGACGTCCTGTGTCTAGCGAAAGAACGTCAATCAGCAATCCGATGTTTGCATTTAGCTCATCAATTGTACCGTAGGCCTCAATACGTACATTATCCTTTGCCACCAGCTGTCCTCCATAGAGTGACGTTTGGCCCTTGTCCCCAACTTTTGTATAAATCTTCATCTACCTTCCGAAAACTAGTCTAAAGGTACAAAAATGCAAAGCGTCCCTTGACTTATTGAGTGGTCAGGCGACCTTACCGGGATTTAACTCATCGCTCTCTATCAGCCCGTCCCGCAACCGGATGACACGGTGAGCATGTTCTGCTATATCAGGCTCATGGGTAACCAAAATGATTGTGTTGCCAGCTTTGTGCAGATTTTCAATCATTTCCATGATTTCATGCGAGGTTTTTGAATCAAGGTTACCGGTTGGTTCGTCGGCCAGGATGATAGTTGGATCATTAACCAAGGCTCGGGCCACCGCCACCCGTTGACGCTGTCCACCTGACAGCTCATTAGGTTTATGGTGAATCCGGTCTCCCAGACCGACCAGTTCCAGCACATTCTTTGCCTTTTCAAGTCTCTTTTCCTTAGACATACCGGCATACACCAGCGGTAAAGCGACATTATCTAAAGCAGTCAACCTAGGCAATAAATTGAAGGTTTGAAACACAAATCCTATTCTCCTGTTTCTGATCGTAGCAAGATCGTTATCATCCATCTGACTCACTTGCTCGCCTCCCAAGAGATAGTCTCCGGCTGAGGGTGTATCCAAACATCCCAACAGGTTCATTAGTGTAGATTTTCCCGAACCGGAAGGCCCCATCAAGGCAACAAACTCATTATTATAAATATCCAGATCAATTGTTTGTAAAGCTTTGACAAGGGTTGTACCCATTTGATAAGTCTTAGCCAGGTTACGGACAGAAATCACAGGTTTATTTTCCATTATTTGATTTTTCTATGGTCAGATTCGTTAAATAGGTCGACTTGCTGATTACTTTCTGGCAATCACTTTCGGTACTTTGAAATAAGGTGATTGTTTCTCCGGAGCATTAGTAAGTGCTTGTTCTGTCGGCAGCTGATCCTTAATTTCATCAGATCTCAAAAGCTGAGAATCAGGCAAGAGGTGCGTCAGTGGTTCAATTCCTTCAACATCAATTTCCTCCAGTTTGTCTACCATTTTAAGTATCGATTCCAGGTCTCTTTTCAAATCTTCCCGTTCGTGAACCTGCAATTTCAATCTTGCCAGAACTTCGAGCTTTGAGATTAGTTCATTATTTACTTTAACCATAATATTTTAGAGAAGAATGAATTGTTTGTCGATGAAATCCCATCTCATCTCACTTTCTACAGCGTAGCACGCAAAATTAAAAAATGCCTTTCAGTATTTCGAGGTATCCCTCAGTGCTTTGTTAAACCATATGGCCAACCCATGCATTTTTACTTTCAAAGATGAAGATTAAAGTTGATTTGATGGACCACAAATCATTATAGTTGTATTTTGTCACGATTAATCTGAATCGCCACTTACTTTAATGCATGAGTTTCAAACCCAAATACATAGCCATTGCAGGTAATATAGGAGCTGGTAAAACGACCCTCAGCACACAGCTTGCGAAGTACTTCAATTGGCATGTGCACTACGAGGATGCTGATGACAATCCTTATTTGGCCGACTTCTACAATGACATGAAACGATGGGCTTTCAACCTGCAAATATTTTTCTTGAATAGCCGCTATAAACAGGTGCTAAAAATCATTGAGGGTGATCAAACCGTGATTCAAGACCGGACTATTTATGAAGACGCTCATATTTTCGCCCCTAATCTGCATGAAATGGGCTTAATGTCTTCCAGAGATTTTAGCAATTATCTCGATCTTTTTAATACGATGTCGTCTCGAATTGACGCCCCCGATCTTCTCATATACCTGCAAGCTAACATTCAGACTCTTGTGAGCCGGATTCACGAACGCGGTCGCGATTATGAGGGAAACATGAGCCTGGATTATTTAAAGAAACTCAATCAGCGTTATGAAGAATGGATCAAGAGTTATACCCATGGCAAGCTCCTTATCATTAATGCAGATGAACTCGACTTCATTAACAATCCCGAAGACCTCGGAACCATCATAGACCGGGTCTCCAGCCAATTACACGGCTTGTTTTGACTAGACCGGGTCAGATAGAACCACGGTCTCCTTAGATAATTCATTATTGTTTTGACCATCGTAGACTAAAACGAAGTATAAAAGAGCCATATGCAGTGCAATTGAAATACTCCAGGCGATGATGCGAAATATTCTGGAACGTTTCCTTTCGATTCTGCTTTCCATAATCGTAGTTTTATCATCCAGACGAACGAACGAAAATAAATTTGATTAAATAAATCTTAAAAAATATTCTATGTCAAAAAGGGTTTTAACAATCTTCATCTCCTCGGTTCTCTCTTGTCTCTACATACAGGCACAAGATCCGCTCAGGTTTCAAAGCCAAATACGCGAACTGGAAGCATTACCTGAAGCGACCAGAGGAGCTCACATCATATTTACGGGAAGCTCAAGCATACGAATGTGGAAAACACTTGCCGAAGATTTCACTGAACATGAGGTAGTTAATAAAGGTTTTGGCGGCTCTCAAATGAGTGATCTTGGTTACTATCTGGAAGAGCTGGTTCTCAGCAATGAACCTTGCCAGATTTTTATCTATGAGGGAGACAATGATTTAAATGCAGGTAAAACCACTGATCAAATCCTCACTGACACCAGGGAAATCCTGGCACGGGTGCAGAAAAGCAACCCAGAAACTCAGGTGGTGCTCATCTCGCCTAAACCCAGTGTGGCACGTTGGCATTTAAAGGTCAAGTACGAAGATTTAAATAAACAGCTACGTCTCCTGGCAGATGAAGATCCTCACTGGGCATTTGCCGATGTGTGGTCTCCCGCACTGGACAAAAATGGTGAAGTGTTGAAAGACATCTTTATTGATGATAATTTACATATGAACGCGAAAGGTTATGCCATATGGAAAGAAACGATCGAGCCTTTCCTATCTTCTTGTGCAAAAAGATAGAAGCCCCTATACTCTAACCGGTTGACTGACCAAATCTCAGTACAACAACGTAGAGACCGGTGATAGCCAAACCCAGGAGAAAAAATGAGATTAACCAACCGCCCCCCAATGCTGTACTCACTCCTGTACATATGATGCTTACCAACCCCACTGTCAAGGCATAAGGCATTTGTGTACGTACATGGTCGATATGGTTGCAATCTGAGGCGAGTGAAGAAAGTATCGTGGTATCAGATATAGGACTGCAATGATCTCCTAGTACTGAAGCGCCTAAAACCGTAGCGATAACATTTAGAAGAATTTCCAGACTGTGTGTAGCATCCAGTCCGGCAGCATGACAAACGGCCCAGGATGTCGGAATGGCGATGGGATACAAAATAGCCATGGTGCTCCAGCTGGAACCGGTACTAAATGCAATAGCAGCCGCAAGAATAAATACTAGTACTGGCAGCATAAATGGATGAAGACTCCCAACAAGTGCAGAACTGAGGAAAG